>CALARM010001017.1 GCA_937888925.1 uncultured Synergistia bacterium
CTTTTTACCTATCCTGTTCTTATGGCGGCAGATATTCTCCTTTATCAGACAGATCTTGTTCCTGTAGGACATGACCAGAAACAGCATGTTGAAATCACAAGAGATATAGCCCTGAGGTTTAATAATATTTACGGTAATGTCTTTAAAATCCCGGAACCTTTTATACCTGACGTAGGAGCAAGGATTATGAGTCTTCAGGATCCGACAAAAAAAATGTCCAAATCCGATGAAGATCCGAAAAGTTATATAGCCATTCTGGACAGGCCGGAAATAATAATGAATAAAATAAAAAGGGCTGTAACCGATACAGGGAAAGAAGTGGCTTATGATGAAACAAGACCGGGCATATCCAACCTTATAACGATTTATTCATGCCTTACAGGGAAATCTTTTGATAAGATAAAAGAGGAATACCAGGGAAAAGGCTATGCAGATTTTAAATCTGACCTGGGACAAATAGTGGTTGAATATTTAAAACCGGTTCAAACCAGATATACAGAACTTATGAAAAATAGAGATTATATAGACAGGAGTCTTAAATCAGGTGCGGAAAGAGCGAGAATGCTGGCACATAGAACTCTCTCAAAGGTTCACAAAAAGATAGGCTTAATACAGCTTGAAAAGTGAGTCAGTTACCGGTTTAGTATTAAGAGCTAATTCTGGTCACTGGTCACTGATAACTGATCACTGAAAAAAAGGAGGTTATAAAAAATGGGGAGAAAAAAAACACATCTTAAAATTGCTGTAAATACAGGGGGAGGAGATGCTCCCGGATTGAATGCAGTCATAAGGGCCGTAACTCTTGCCGCACTGAACAGAGGGTGGGAAGTATATGGAATAAAAAAGGGATATAACGGTCTCCTGGAAGAAGACGGACTTATAAAGCTGACCCATTCAAAGGTCAGAGGCATTACACACCTGGGAGGAACAATACTGGGAACGGTAAATAAAAACAGCCCTTTTGAATATCTTACTCCTGACGGAAAACTTACAGATGTTTCAGATGTAGTATTAAAGAAATTTAAAGAACATGATTTTGACTGTCTTATAGCCATAGGCGGAGACGGAAGCCTGAGACTTGCAAACCGTTTTTATAAAATGGGTATGCCTGTCATAGGAGTGCCGAAAACAATAGATAATGACCTGGAAAGTACTGTAATAACCTTCGGTTTTGATACGGCAGTCACCACTGCTACCGAAGCAATAGATAAACTCCATTCCACTGCAGAAAGTCATTCCCGTGTCATGGTGGTGGAACTCATGGGAAGATATGCAGGATGGATTACCCTGAATGCCGGAGTGTCAGGCACTGCCGATGTTATTCTCATACCGGAAATTCCTTTTTCCATAGAGAAGGTTTGTGATAAGATTATGGAAAGAGAAAAAGAGGGAAGAAATTTCAGTATTGTAGTAGTGGCAGAGGGTGCAAAGCCGGCCGGAGGATGCCTTCATACTGTCGGAGAAAAAGAAGCAGGGAGAGAAGTCAGACTGGGAGGTATAGGAGAATGGGTGGAAAAAGAGATACAGAAGAGAACAGGCAAGGAAACAAGATCTCTCGTCCTCGGTCATCTCCAGAGGGGAGGCCAGCCCACTACCTTTGACAGACTCCTGGGACTGAGATTTGGAGCAGCTGCTGTAAGAGCACTCGAAGAAGGCCATACGGGAGTAATGGTTGCCCTCGATCCTCCTGTAGTAAAATATGTTCCCCTTGAAGAAGCGATAAGTAAAATGAAATCGGTTCCTCTTGACTGTGATACAATGATAACCGCCAGAGATCTTGGCGTATGTTTTGGAGACTGAAAGAGTGTTCAGTGACCAGTGAACAGTAGTATAACTGATAGTTATTTACTGAACACCGGGTAATATAGATAACTGGTAACTGGTCACTGATAACTGATAACTGAAAAAGGAGCGTGTATTTTATGAAAGTATTATCTTTAATGGGAAGCCCGAAAAAACATGGAAACAGTGCTTTTGCATCATCAAAGGTGATTGAATTCTTTAAATCTCATGGATATGATACGGAAGAAGTGTATCTTAAAAATCTTGAAATAGGTGGCTGTATTGCCTGTCAGCAGTGCAGAAAAACAGGTAAATGCGTAATAAAAGATGATTTCCCGGAATTACTGGATAAAGTTCAGGAAAGCGATATTTTTGCCATAGCAGCACCTATCTATTTCGGCCGTGTTCCCGGCCCTGTGAAGAATTTTATAGACAGATGTTACTCTCTGTTTGATGATAAGTTCAAGAGTAAAATAAGACCGGGGAAAAAATGTCTCTTTATAACAGTATCTCATGCACCGGCAGAAGCCTTTGCAGACGAAGTTAATTACCTGGAAAAGTGGTTTGTAGATTTTATGAAATTTACAGCAGCAGAAAAAATTGCCATAGGCAAATGTGCAGACCCTGGAGATCTGGCAGCAAGAGAAGAAGATGTCAGACAGATTGAAGAGGCCTGTAAAAAACTGGCCGGTATCTAATGAAGTCACGCGTGACGCGTCACGCATTACGCGTCACGCGTCACGTAACCAGTTTGTTATATAAATCCCTGAGACGTAAAGAAGAAAGACTGTTTAGATTTTGCGACAGATAGCTATATTTTTTCAGTAATTCCCGGAAATTATTTTTACTTATGGCAAGAAGAGTGGTTCCTTCCGAATAAATTTTTGCATTAAATTCATAGGCTCCTCCTGAGTTTGACAGTTGAAAATTAGAAATCCCTTATACTGTAATAAAAAGATG
>CALARM010001018.1 GCA_937888925.1 uncultured Synergistia bacterium
AGAAGCCTTTACCAGACAAGTAATTCTACTGCTGTTATGGATGGAGAAATTAACAGTTTCATCTATAATTTTCTCAAATATCATAGAAAAGTTAAAAATCAGGAATCTAAAAAAGTTCCTGTTGCAAAATGAAAAGGTTGATGATTAAAATGAAATATTTTATAGTTATTCTGATGGTTATTGGTCTGAGCAATTTCGCTTATGGAGCCGGTATTAGCGTCACAGTAAATCTTGACAATAACAATGGTTTTACTTCCCAGACTACTCTCGGGGGGTTTTTAGCAGGCGCTATTAGAGAGGTTACTGTGGCCGATGTGGCTATGATATGCAGCAGTTCCATAAAAGGTTCACTTTATAAAGGAACACTTGATATTTCATCTCTTATAAATCTCTTTTACTATCCTGACGACAGAATAGTTTTAATAGAGCTTAAAGGCTCTCAGATAAAAAATATTATGGAAAGAAGCGTGGGAACATACCCTGATGAAAGCAGTGATTTTCTGCAGGTTTCCGGTTTAAAAGGAACATTTTCTCCTTCCAGACCGTCAGGAAACAGAGTAAATGATATTTATATAGGAAATAAATTAATGAACATGAACAGCATCTACACCGTAGCAGTAGATGATAAACTGGCAAGCGGATTTTCAGGCTATATAGTATTCACACAGGGGAAAATTATTAGCAGTAATATTACCTTAAGGGACGTCATGGAACTTTATATAAAATCTCATCCTTCTATTTCCATGCCGGAAGAATCAGGTTTAAAGGCAGACAGGGATTAAAAGGATTATAAAGATTTAAATTTTATTAAGTAAAGACAAAAATTGCCTTGACTTTTTCTCTTTTTAATGTATAATATAATTTAAAATTCAGGGCGGCGTAGCTCAGGTGGCTAGAGCGAAGGCTTCATAATCCTTAGGTCCAGGGTTCAACTCCCCGCGCCGCTAGTAGTTATAAAAAATCCCTCTTTCTGGAGGGTTTTTTTAATTGGCAGGCTCATGAAAGATACGTTCCTCGATAAACTAAAGGCCTATATACTTGAAGAGCATTTAACGATAGACGGCGACAGAGTTGCCATTGCTGTTTCCGGCGGTATAGACTCGGTAGTAATGTTAGATGCACTCTATAAACTTGCCGGAGAACTTAAGATTAAAACAGGTATCGTACATTTTCATCATAATGTAAGACCCTATGGATGTAAAGTAGATGCTCTCTTTGTAGAAAAACTGGCAGAGGAAAAAGGGTTACCCTTTATTATGTCCTCTGCAGATATCCCGGAAATAGCAAAACGCGGAAAAAGAAGCCTTGAAGAAACAGGAAGAAGTGAAAGATATGCTTTTTTTTCTTCCCTGATAAAGGAAGGGAAATGGGATAAAATAGCTCTTGCCCATACATCTGACGATCAGGAAGAAACGTTTTTTATGAGACTTTTGAAGGGAGCAGGTACAAAAGGACTGTCAGGTATATCGCCTGTCAGAGACGGAATATATATAAGACCTTTACTTAATACTGGCCGTAGAGATATAGAATTATATGCAGAACATCACGGTTTATGCTACAGAGAGGATCAAACAAACTGGGATCAGAATTTTTTACGAAGCAGAATAAGACACAGACTGATACCTTTATTAAAAAGAGATTTTAACCCTAACCTTTCGGAAACCCTGGAACGTACAATTCATATATTCAGAACGGAAGACGACTTTCTTGACAGTCTGGCAGAAAAAGCATTAAATACCATAATAATTCCAGATGAAGAATTAATACTCAATGCAGAGAGGCTGGAATATTATAACCTTGCCCTTAAAAGAAGAATTCTCCGTCTTGCAATATTTAATATATTAAATAATTCTACAGACGTAGATTATGATTACATAGAAAGAATAATAAAATTACTTGCCGGAGAAACGGGGAAATTGTTAAAACTGCCCGGACTTATAATAAGGAAATCATATGGAACATTAATTTTATCAAAAAAGTCCTGCGAATCAGAACCTGTATTACCTGTATTATACGAAAAACTACTCCCTGTTCCGGGAGAGACAATATCGGATTTTTTCGGGATAAAGGTAAAAATAGAAATCATGGAGCACAGTGATATTTCATATAATTCACCTTTTAAAGCCCGTTTCGACGGAGCCAGGCTTAAGGAACCTCTTATATTAAGAAACAGACGTAAGGGAGATAAATTTATTCCTCTTGGAATGAAAGGTAAAAAGAAGTTGAAAGATTTCCTTATAGATGAAAAAATTCCCGGTCATAAAAGGGACAGAATACCGGTAATAACTTCAGGAGAAGATATACTCTGGGTTGTCGGTATGAGGATAGACGAAAGGTTTAAAGTAACAGGGGAAAGTAAAGAAAT
>CALARM010001019.1 GCA_937888925.1 uncultured Synergistia bacterium
TCATGCAGTTTGCAACGGAAGAAGCAAAAGCAAAAGGGGAATATTCGAATATACCATGGAAATCCCTGATTGATCAGATAGGCATAACAGTTGTAAACATTAACGGAGGCCCTGTGGGAGGAGCTGTAGCAAACTATATTAAAGACAGCACCCATGTATTTGATACAAGGAAATACCCCGGACATCAAAAATGGGGTTCAGATCATATGCCTGTAGTGGCTTCTTTTAAAACTGATGTAGATGTAGACGGCTAGAATAAAGGATTAACAGTAAACGGATAAAGGCGGATAAAGGATAAAATAAGATAAAATAATACGTGCTTTCAGGCACGTATTATTTTTCCCCGCCATGTAAGAGTAGTGCTTTAAATCCTGCCTGATGGAAGTGTTTATCTGCTGTCAGTGCTTCTGTCAATCCATATTTTTCCATAACAACAAATGATATACAGTCAGTAATTCCCCATTCTTTATCTATTCTCGTCTTATAAAATCGAAGCGACTTATTATATAAATCTTCTGTAACCGGGACAATTGTTATATTCGGGTCTGCTTCCATAGAATCAATTAAACGTATTGCTCCTTTCCTGTAACGCTCCTTTGGCAGAGCATTCAGTATTTCTATTATAACTGATCTGGTAGTGATGAACATACTCTTCATTTGCTTTATCTCGGCTGTTAACTCTTTAGCCCGCTCATGATACCGATCTGTTATAAAAGATAATGCTATAGCAAATGAAGTGTCGAGAAATATCTTATTTGCAGTTATCATTAGTTAATCCTCCGTATAAATACTCATCTACTTTTTCTGATAAATCTGCAGGACCTTCTAAATTCAGAGAACATGCAGTATCAAGAAATGAGACAGGTTTCCCGGATTCCGCTACAGGAAATTCAATTGTAATTTTCACTTTTGTATTGGGTATCAAATCCAGTGGAGTATCAGGATGCAGCACTTTTCCGTCAAAGATAGCATCCAATGTTTTTATCATACAATTCACCTCCTGATTTATTATAACATATTTTTCTTCATTTCCATAAGAGTAATACCAGGGTGCATCCATTACGAAGATATGGTATAATAATTTATGAAAGTAAGCATAATCAGGAAAGACTGCAAAAAAATGAATTATAACCTTATAGTTATAACAGGCCCTACTGCTTCAGGGAAAACATCTCTTGCGGTAAAACTTGCCTCTGTCCTTGACACGGAAATCATATCTGCAGATTCCCGCCAGGTCTACAGAGGCCTTGATATCGGAACAGGGAAAGATTTATGGGAATATAATATTGACGGAAGAACTATCCCTTATCATTTAATAGATATAGTGAAACCTCAGGAAAATTTTGATCTTTTCTGTTTTTACAAAAGTTTTTTCGCAATTTTTAAAGAATTTCTGAAGATAGGGAAAATCCCCATTCTTGCCGGAGGAACACCTCTCTATATCCATTCCGTCATAGCAAATTATAAACTCCTTGAAGTTCCTCTTAATAATAAATTAAGGGAAGAACTTTCGTCGTATGATATGAATGAACTTGAAGATTATCTGAAATCCATTCAGCCGACGATTCATAATATTACAGACCTTGAAGACAGGGAAAGACTTCTGAGGGCAATAGAAATTGCAGATTTTAAATTAAAAAACCGTGATGCAAAATCGGCAGGAGAAAATATAGAGATTAAACCGTTAATTATAGGAACTCTCTGGGAACGGAGTATTTTAAAGAAAAGAATTACCAGAAGACTCATGTACAGGCTCAATGAAGGTATGGTTGAAGAAGTAAAAAGTCTCAATAAAAACGGGATTTCATGGGAAAGACTGGAATATTTCGGTCTTGAGTATAAATATGTTTCTCTTTATCTTCAGGATAAAATATCTTATGATGAAATGGTTGAAACCCTGAATATCAGAATACACCAGTTTTCAAAAAAACAGTCAGGCTGGTTCAGGAAATTCGAGAAAGAAGGTTTCTCTATCAACTGGGTAGAAGAGGCTGATTTTCAAAAAGCATATAAAATTATATCAGAAAAAATAAAAATATAATGAATGTTCAACTGTCATTACAGACAACACACCCATAGGCATATAGAAAGACATTGGTAATAAGAGCCTATCCAAAAAGTGCTCCATACCTTTCCACAGCCAGGCTCTTCCGAAAAATATATAATCCTCCTGAAAGAAAACCTGTTTTTACAGACATTTACTATTTTGCCTCTATTTAGAGTAATTCTAATTTGTAATATTTAGAACAGGACTTTTTAGAATTACTCTAAATACTTCCTGAGCCATATCACATAAAACCGTAAAATGGCATCCGTAAAAAGCTTCTGCCTGGCAGGCTCTGGAGAAGAAAAATTAGTTTTTTAT
>CALARM010001020.1 GCA_937888925.1 uncultured Synergistia bacterium
AGAGTAAAAAATCTACTCGGAGGAGACTTGAAAAAAATTTACTCTTCATCGCTGCAAAATCGGGAAAAAGATTGAAAAAAAGAATAAACTGCTGCTATAATATATATTCAAAATAATCTTAAATATATACAGAGGAGTAATTTATTATGACAGAAAAAAACCATCTGCTGGAAAAAAAACACATAGAAAAATTTCAGAAAAATTTCACGTCAGACACTTCAAATAAAGTGCTCATGAACGCCGTTACAAGGGGAAATATTCAGGATATAACAATAAACAGACACATACTGAATAATGTAAATTTCTGTTTTTCCAATGAAATCGAACAATCGGAAGTCACTGCCCAGAAACAGGCAAATACATGCTGGCTTTTTGCAGGACTTAACTGGTTTCGAACAATGACTAAAGAGACGTTCAAAATAAAAGATTTTGAATTTTCCGCAAACCATCTCGTATTCTGGGATAAAATCGAAAAGGCAAATTATTTTCTTGAACTTATGATTGAATTTCTGGACAGAGATCTTGATGACAGGCTTATGAATTTCCTCCTTAAAAACCCCGTTCCTGATGACGGTGAATGGCATATGATTGCAAATCTGGTAAAAAAATACGGACTCATACCAAAATCGGTCATGCCAAATACCTTCAATCTGGAAAATTCCAAATTTCTGAATTCTATGCTTTACAGTAAATTAAGAGAATGTACTGCAATTATAAGAAAAATGCATAAAGACGGTAAAAATACTGAACAGATAAGAAAGAAAAAAATGGAATTTCTGGATGATTTCTATAGAATACTATCCATATTCCTCGGAGTGCCTCCTGAAAAATTCGACTGGGCTTACAGAGACAGCGATAAAAATTTTCATAGAGAAAGAGGTATAACTCCTGTGGAATTTGCAAAAAAATATCTTCCTCTTGATGTGGATGATGTTTATATACTCTGGAGCTGTCCTTCGGAAAAAACCCCTTTCAATAAGACCTATATGATAGAACATGCAGCCTATATGACAGGCGGTAAAGAATTAAAAGCTCTCAATCTTCCCTTTAAAAAATTGAGAAATTATGCGGTAAAAATGCTTAAAGACAATAAAGCATCTATGTTCGGCTGTGATGTTCTTCAGGAAAGCAATACAAAAGAAGGGCTCTTATGTTCGGATCTTTATGATTATAATCTCGTCTTTCAAAAGAAATTCCACCTTGATAAAGGCATGAGAATTGATTACTGTCAGTCTTTTATGAATCATATGATGGTTCTTTCAGGAGTAGATCTGGTTAATAACAAACCGACAAAATGGAAAATAGAAAACAGCTGGGGTAATGAACATGGTAAAAAAGGGTATTTTATTATGTGTGATGAATGGTTCGGTGAACATGCCTTTGAATTAATGGTTCCCGGAACATATGTGAGTGAAGAAGATAAAGAACTTTTCAAGATGGAACCTGTTAAATTACCCAGATGGTTCCCTATGATTTAACATGTGAATGGTGAAGAGTATGGATTGCTCTTCACCATTCACAATTAAAAAAATTATGCCGAAAATTCTCTATACATCTTTCGACACAGTTCCTGCTCCCAAAGGGGCAAGTGTCCATATTTCACATTTTACAAAAGCCCTGACAGAACATGGTTATAATGTTACTCTTTTTGTACCTGCCGGTAAAGGTCAAAAAGAAAAAGATATTTATATGGGAGCAGAAATAAAAAGAGTAATAATAGAGGAAGATAATTTTTTAAAGAAAACCCTTGTTTTTTCGAGAGCAGTAGAAAAAGAATTAAACATGGATTATAATTTAGTTCATTTTCGTTCTGTCTGGGACGGAATTTCTATTGTAAGTAAAAAAAATAAATCATATAAGACTCTGTATGAAGCAAACGGTTTTCCGTCTATAGAACTTCCCTACCACTATCTGCAACTGAAAAATAAACAGATATTGAAAAAAATCCGTCTTAACGAAATAATCTGCCTTAAAGATGCGGATTTTATTATATGTCCTTCCGGAGTAATAAGAGATTACATTACATCTCTCGGAATAATAGAAGATAAAGTAAAAATTATCCCAAACGGCGTTAATACGGATATCTTTAAAGTATGTCCCATGCCATGTTTACCTCTGACCATTCTTTATGTAGGCACTCTTACCCCGTGGCAGGGTATATTTTCTTTACTCGATGCCCTTTATATAATAAAAGAAAAGAGGAAACATTTTATATTAAACATCCTCTCTGACAGAAAGAAAAAATTTGAAAAACCGCTCATAGATTATGCATCTCAATTAAATCTTATGAAACATATAAAATTCCTTGACCCGGTAGAAGAAGACATGGTTGCTTCTATAATAGCTGAATCACATATATGCGTTTCTCCTCTGGAATATTCGGAGAGAAATTTAATACAGGGGTGCTGTCCTTTAAAAATACTTGAATATATGTCCTGCGGAAGACCGGTAATAGCTTCCGATATACCATGTATAAGGGAAATTATAGATCATGACATAAATGGAATACTATGTAACACGGCAGATAAAGAAAAACTGGCCCATGCCATATTAAGACTGGCAGAGAATCCTGAACTGATGGAAAGAATCGGAATAAAAGGCTCTCTTAAAGCCAGGGAAACTTTTACATGGCACAGAGCAGGAGAAAAATTACTGTCTACTATAGATAAAATAATGAGTACTGACAGGTAATGAATTTTAAGACACAATCGAAAAACTCATTACCCGTCATACCCTACGACTTAATCAGAGGTTTAAACCATTTCAAATAACGTTTATCAATATAAATTTCTTCCTGACTGTCATTTAAAATACCAAGACTCATCTCATCAAACCATTTTATTGTTCCAATCAGTATTTCTCCGTCCAGAAAGGTAAATTCCATGGGAATTTTCTCTGCAATATATCCGGCCAGAGCTTTACTTTCAGATTTCACCATATCCCAGGAAAAATCTTCATAGTTAAAATCTTCCATAAAAATTCCGGAGATTTCAATAAAATTTGTGGTATTACACAAAAAATAATCCCGGAACATTTCCCCCCTGTTCTTTATACAATTATCATATCTTCTTCCATCGGATAAAAAGTATCTGCAATCTCAATCAAATCTCTCGATGTATTATGCTGGAAAGCTGCTACTTCCACAGTTATGTTACTTCTCTTAAGAACTTTTATAAGCTCGGTAAAATCACCATCTCCGCTTACAAGAACAACAACATCGAGTCTGTCCTGCAGGGATATTATATCCATAGCAATACCCAGATCCCAGTCTCCTTTAGCAGATCCGTCGGCTCTACGCCTTAGATCTTTTGATTTTACCGTATAACCGACTCTATCCAGGGTTTTTATAAATTCATCCTGATTTATTTCCGGGGTCTGAACTATATAAGCTATGGCCGTTACTATTTCTCTGTCTTTAGTAACAAGATTTAAAAGAGTCTCAAAGTTTAATTTTGCCTGATAGCCAATTTTAGCACCATAATATATATTTTGAACATCTACAAAAACGCCGACTCTCGGGTTATCTGTAGCGGTCTGAATTTCTTCATGACTTTCAGGAATAATGCGTCTCTGGACCTTTTTATATTTTATTTCTGCCCTGATAAGATCTCCTCTGAGTTGTAAATTTTTTCTCTGAAGCAGAATTAATGAACTGTATATATCATGCTGATCATTGAGAGTTTCTCTGAGTTCTTTACTTTCCTTTTCAAGTCTTTTTTTATCTTTAAAAAGCATTTCCTGATCAAAAAGAGCTTTTTTGGCATCTTCAAGTTCTTCAAAAATTTTCTGTTTTTCTTTCTGTAACAGCTCAATTCTCTGATTAAGATTTGTCGTATCCTTTCTAAATTTTTTATTAACCTCTGAAAGCTGATTAAGTGTATTCTCCTGACTTTTAAGTTTTTCTTCCAGTTTTTTAATCTGTTCCCTGTACAGGTTATCATCTTTCGATTTACCTGCTTCCTGTTTGGGTCTGGAAACTTTTTTCACTTTTCTTACTTCTTTTTTCTCCATAGATCTTATTATATTTTCAACATGCTGAATAAATTCAAGACCATAATCATTAACATCAGGTCTTTCATCCGTCAGAATAACCCACAGAACTTTTCCGACTCTGTTCTGGTTGAAAATATTCTTACAATCACCTGTATAGTCTTTAATAGCAGGAAGATCCAGTTTTATCAATTTACTTTTCTCTTTTAATCTCTTCTTTAAAAAAGTCCTGGTCATAAAATTACCAAAATCGGATTTTTTAAAGAAAAGCTGTGCAAGATCTTCTACTATAACATTGGAAGGTATAGAGCTAAATTCTCTACCACCATATTTAATACCGGATTTATTTAAAAGTACCTGTAATTCTCTTTGAGTTAATAAATCATGTATTATCCAGCAAAGACTTCTGGGAGTAAGATACTTCAAAAGTTTCTGATATTTTTCGTCCTCTGCCATATGAGCCCCCCCATTAATATAATTAACCAATATTTTATCACATGACTGGTCCCACCACTGCTCGTTCTGCTATCGCTTCACTATCAGCATGGGCTTTTAGAGTAATATTACTCAAAGACTCCAGCCCGAGTCTTTCGATATATGTACAATTATTAGGAATTCGCTTACAATACTCACATATTTGCCCTGCCAAACACAGGCAGTCACCTAATAGGTTTTGTACAATCATCTATTTATAAACCTCTAATTTCGGTAATATATTATACAAGGTTTTTATTATTATTGCAAATTGATTGTGTGTTTTTTTCTGTAAAGATCGTGTTTTTTTACGACAGGTGTGAATTTACCTGTCGTAAAAAACACTATCAAATACAATCTGTAACTCTGGAAGTTCACAGGGGGAACGTAATTTTAAAAGATGTACCTTTATTCGTATCAAGTTCTAAAATACCATCAATCTGCTCTACCAGATTAATTATAAGATCAAGACCTATAGTATTTACATTATGAATATCAAGTTCTTCAGGCAAACCTGTGCCATTATCACTGAACTGCAATATGTATTTACTATCTTTTTCATACAATTTAATAGATATTATACCTTTATTCTCTTTCAGGAAGGCATGTTTAAGTGAATTTGTAATTAATTCATTTATAATAAGAGCACATGGTATTGCTTTATCAACAGGGAGATAAACATTATCGGCCTGGATTCTTAATTTTACCAGCCTGTTATTTGCATTATATGTATAGAACAAATACGATGAAAGACTCTGAATATATTCGGCAAAATCAATTCTGGACAGATCAGTAGATTGATATAGTTTTTCATGAACCAGCGCTATAGATCTTATTTGACTATGACTTTCTTTAAATTTAGTAAGGGCAATATTATCGTGGATAGAATCACTCTGAATATAGAGGAGACTTGAAATAATCTGAAGATTATTTTTTACCCTGTGATGTATTTCCTTAAGGAGGATTTCCTTTTCCTGAAGGGAAGATTTCAATTTTTCCTCTGCTATTTTTCTTTCTTCTATTTCCTTTTTAAGTCTCTTATTTATAAGGTTTAATTCCTCTGTCCTTTTTATGACACGTTCTTCAAGATGATTTTGATATTTAATCAATTCTTCCTCTATCATTTTACGTCCTGTAATATCTTCTATTAATGCAACAATATAATCGACAGAATTATCGGATTTTCTTACACATGTAGAACTTAATTTTGCATAAATAATAGTTCCGTCTTTTTTTATATATCTCTTTTCCAGATTATTGATTTTTAATTCTCCTGAAA
>CALARM010001021.1 GCA_937888925.1 uncultured Synergistia bacterium
TTCTTCAATTAATAAATGAATATTTAGACTATCATGCAGAATATGACAGTTGTGTCATATTATAACTTACCGGGATTGCAATCATCTGTAAACAGAGAAGGAAAAGAGATCATTCTGTCGAAAAACAGGAGTTTATGATGAATTCTAAAGAAATTATTAATGAAACGATAAAAAACTATCAGTATTTTCACAACCCTTCTCTTGCAAGGCTTTATAAGTTTGCAGGTTATAATTCCATTGAATGGACTGACGAGGGGATTTATATCAGGGATATAGACGGGAAATCTTATATAGATTGCGCAGGAGGATACGGCGTATTTTCTCTAGGCCACAGACATCCTGAAGTTATTCAGGCTGTTAAAGATCAACTTGATAAAATGGCTATGTCATCAAAACTATTCTTTTCCAGGCCACTGGCAGATCTCTGCAGATTACTTGCAGAAATCACTCCCGGCGATCTTACCTTTTCCTTTTTATGTAACAGCGGTGCAGAAGCAGTTGAAGGTGCTCTGAAAATTGCCAGACTTGCTACAGGAAAAACTCAGGTAATATCAGCTATAAATGCTTTTCATGGTATGGGCGTTACAGGGAAAACAGGTTTAAAGGAAGAAGATAAACCCCTAGTCTATATACCATTCGGTGACACAAAAGCTTTAGAAGAAACTATAAATGAACATACTGCAGCACTTATCCTGGAACCGATACAGGGAGAAGGAGGTATCATAGTACCTCCTGATGATTACTGGCCTTCTATAAGAAAAATATGCACTGAAAGAAATATTCTCCTTATAGCAGATGAAGTTCAAACAGGTCTCGGAAGAACAGGCAGGATGTTTGCAGTAGATCATTACGGAGTCGTGCCCGACATAATGACTGTAGCAAAAGCTCTCGGAGGAGGAGTAATTCCCATAGGTGCTTTCATTGCAAAACCTCATGTATGGAATTGCTTTAAAAGGGATCCTCTTATACATACTTCAACCTTCGGAGGAAGTCCTCTGGCATGTGTTGCAGCCATAAAGACAATAGAAATACTAAAAAGAGACAGATTGCCGGAAAAAGCGGCAGTAACAGGAGAATACCTGTTAAATAAACTCGTGGCACTTAAAGATATATATCCTGAAGTAATAGATTCCGTAAGAGGTAAAGGATTACTCACAGGGGTAGAACTAACAAAAGAAGGTATCGGAGGAGCACTTATACCTGCCCTTGTAAAAAGAGGAGTCACTGCAGGATATACATTAAATAAGCCAAAGGTTATAAGATTCGAACCTCCTCTTATTATAACCGAGGAAGAAATAGATAAAGTCATAATTATATTGGAAGAAGCTATAAAGGAAGCGAAAAAGACACTTTCGATATAGTGAGTAGTGAAGGGTGAGTCGTGAGTCGTGAAAAATGAAAAGTAAGCATGGGCGAGCCCCTGTGCTTGCCCGGTACCGGTAAAACACGCATTACGCATTACGCATCACGCATTACGGTTCCAAACATTCAGGAGGTGAATACCTGAAAAAGGTCTGAATTTTGCCTTACGTTGAAACTTCAATAATTATAAAGTCTGAGCCGGAAGCAGTATATAATCTGGCCTGCAATATGGAAAAATATCCTGATTACATGAGAGATGTTTCTTCTGTCACTGTAATAGAAAGAAAAGAAAATCAAACTATTACGGACTGGGAAACAAATGTAGACGGAACACCTATATACTGGAAAGAAATAGATTATTTTAACTCTGAAGGTCTGACTATTACCTATAAGCTCATAGAAGGAGATCTGGACAAATTTGAAGGTCAGTGGATATTTAAACATGTACCGGATGGGACAGAAGTTATACTGGGAGTTGATTTTGATTTCGGCATCCCTGCCCTTGAGGAACTCATTGGCCCCACTTTAATAGTGAAAGTAAGAGAAAATTCTCTTATGATGCTCGAAGGAATGAAAAAAGCAATTGAAGAAGGACAGATTTAGTGGAAAATTTTGCATTCATCATACATCCTATAGATCTTCAGGATGTAATACGTGTAGAACCAAAAGCAGCAAATAAAAGAATTGAACTTATTGAAAAAATGCTTGAATGGATGCCTCCCTATGAAGCATCTCATATTACCGGCATAAAATCAGCTACAGGAGTGGAAGCAGAAGGATGGTTTCTCACATGTCCCCTCTTCCCCGGCCAGTTTCTTTCCCTTCCCAGGGAAAAAGTATATCAGAAAATAATAGAAACAGGACATATTGCCGAGGATTTAGGAGCCAGAATACTTGGCCTGGGAGCTTATACATCTGTCGTGGGAGATG
>CALARM010001022.1 GCA_937888925.1 uncultured Synergistia bacterium
TAATAGGAGTTGAACCTATGAACCATCAGCGGGAAGGCAACACGGAAAAACTGACTGGATATTCCAGAAAGTTTCCTTCCTTTTCCCATTGATATTATATCATATTTCTTTAAAAATAAAAAAAGCCTGTTTTTTAGCTTTATTATTAAATAAAAAATCAGGCTTTTTTTATGAGAGTTGTGACCGAACCGGTCATGGTTAGTGATTATTTTTTTTCAGGTTCTTTACCGGGTGAATTACCGGATTCGTTTGGATCTGCCGGGACAGTATTGGGATCCACCATATAAATAAGTATAAGGTCATCATGTAACAATGGCCCTATTTCACTGGCTTTTATCACATTCAGCGCTTTTTCCTCTATTTCTTTTCCGGTATAAGCAGCACCTGTATAAACAGTCATTTTTTCTTTACCGGGATTATCTACAAAGCTCTTTGTTTTTTCATAATGACTTACAAAAACCCTGAATTTCAGACCGTTGGCTCTGGCTTTATCCAGATCTATATTATATCCGCCTCCATCGTTTTTAACCAGTGATTTCAGATAGAGTTCGTACTGTTTTTTTGATATTATGGGATAATAAACACTGTCTATACTCTTGATATTATTCGGATCATTGGGGTCTTTGTCCTTATCGTAAGAATACATATAAACCATATCACAATAGCTTGGCATACCTGAAACCTGAATATAAGCACCTGGTTCCACACCTTTTTCATTTACATCATCGAGAGACATTTTTACAGGAGGTTTGGGTTTACTCCCTTCTTTAAATCCCTCCATAAAGGCATTACAGAGACCGCAGCATCCTGAGAAATAAGCAGAGGAAAAAATTATAAAAAGAATATAAATTAAGGTTTTGAGTTTAAACATTTGTACCACTCCCTTTCATTTTTTCTTTGATATATAATACAATTCTT
Organism: uncultured Synergistia bacterium; assembly: GCA_937888925.1. The sequence goes on from CALARM010001022.1 coordinate 919, forward strand.
TTTTTTTTCTTTATTTCCTTTACAAATTACTTAATAAAAAAATATTAAAAAGGATAAAACGTGTCCGGTAAGAATAAAAGATTTGCCCTGTAATTTAAAAGTATAGGAATTTTCATTTTTTATGGCGTAAAATGAAGCTTTAGATAAAAATTATGAAGAGACAATTTATCTAAATAATTTATTGAAAACATAAAGGAGAAAAATAAAATGACAGAAAATAAATACAACAGACTTATCCATGAAAAAAGTCCCTATTTACTCCAGCATGCTGAAAATCCTGTAGACTGGTATCCCTGGTGTGACGAAGCTTTTGAGAAAGCCAGAAAAGAAGATAAACCGGTATTTCTTTCCACAGGTTATTCCACATGTCACTGGTGTCATGTAATGGCTCATGAGTCCTTTGAAGATGAGGAAGTGGCCGCTCTTATGAATGAAACATTTGTTTCCGTCAAGGTAGACAGAGAAGAAAGACCTGACATAGACGGAATTTATATGACAGTCTGTCAGATAATAACGGGGGGTGGCGGATGGCCTCTTACTATAATTATGACTCCCGATAAAAAGCCTTTTTTTGCCGGTACCTACATACCGAAAGAAGATCGTTACGGAAGAGCGGGGATGATTTCACTTATAGGTAAAATAAAAAAACTCTGGAAAGAAAGTCATTATGATATATTAATTACTGCCGAAGATTTTACTGAAACACTTGAAAAACTGGAAGTAAAAGAAGAAGGCGAAAAGCTTGATGAAAGGAATCTCAAGAAAACCTGTGAACAGCTTGCAGGCCGTTTTGAACATATATACGGTGGCTTCGGAAGAGCACCGAAATTTCCTACTCCCCATAATCTGCTCTTTCTGCTCAGATACTGGAAAAAATATGATGAACCGATGGCTCTTGAAATGGTAGAGAAAACTCTTAAATTTATGAGACTCGGAGGAATTTATGACCATGTCGGTTATGGTTTTCATCGCTATTCAACAGATGACAGATGGTTTTTACCTCATTTTGAAAAAATGCTCTATGATCAGGCTTTACTTGCAATGGCTTACACAGAAGCTTTTCAGGCAACAGGGAAAGAGGAATATAAAGATACTGCCGGAGAGATTTTTGCATATGTCCTTCGTGACATGACTTCTCCTGAAGGAGGATTTTATTCTGCCGAAGATGCAGACAGTGAAGGAGTGGAAGGTAAATTTTATCTCTGGACGGAAGAAGAAATTCTCAGAATACTCGGAAAAGAAGAGGGAGAACTTTTTTGCACTGTATATAATGTTACGAAAGACGGTAATTTTAACGAAGAGGTTTCGGGAGGAAATATTCTTTATCTAAAAAAGCCTCTTTACGAAACAGCCATTCATATGAAGATTTCAGAAAAAGACCTGAGGAAACGGCTTGAAGAAGCAAGGGAAAAACTCTTTAAAGAAAGGAAAAAAAGAATTCACCCCTTTAAAGATGATAAAATACTTACAGACTGGAATAGTCTTATGATTGCTGCACTATCTAAAGCTTCACAGGTTTTTGATGAACCTGCCTATCTTTCTGCTGCCCTTAAAGCAACGGATTTTATATTCAATCATATGTACAGAGAAGGAAGATTACTTCATAGATATAGAGACGGAGAAGCAGGTCTGACGGGTAATATAGATGACTATGCTTTTCTTATATGGGCATTACTTGAACTTTATGAAACAGATTTTGATGTTAAATATCTGAAAAGAGCTATAGAACTTGAAGATAGCCTTTTAAAGCACTTCCGGGATGATAAGAGAGGAGCTTTTTATGTTACTCCTGATGACGGAGAAAAACTTATTGTAAGACAGAAGGAAATCTATGACGGAGCAATTCCGTCAGGCAATTCTGTAGCCATGCTTAATCTATTGCGTATCGCACGGATAACGGGAAACACTGATTATGAGAAATACAGTGAAGAAATATGCAGAACCTTTGCCAGGGAAGTAAACCAGTTGCCCCTTGCCCATACATATCTTATGATGGGTCTGAGTTTTGCCACAGGCCCTTCTTTTGAAGTAGTCATAGCAGGAGATATGAAATCTGAAGATACAAAGGATATACTCAGAACTCTGAGAAAGAACTTTTTACCTGATAAAATTTTACTGTTTAAATCTGTTGAGATAGAAAGCTCTCTCGCTGATATTGCACCTTTTACAAAAAATCTTATGCCTGTTGATAATAAAAGTACTGTTTATGTCTGCACAAATTATACCTGTAAATTACCTGTAACAGATACGATAAAAATGATGGAATTACTGGATAATAATTGATAATGAATTTATCATAAATAAATATATATTTTAAAATTCTTTGCCATTAAAGACGTTATTTTTCATAAAGTTATACGAATCATTCATTACTTCAGCCGATCTGTTGATATAATGACTTTTACCGGAAGGCAATGATGCCGAATTTTCTTTGATATTATTCATTTCATTCATTTTACCTCTGAACCTTTCCGGATTCATGGCATATTCAGTAAAGGTTTCTGCAAACATTTCATTCTCATCTGCACGGGCATATTTTTCCTGTAAACCATCAGAGTTCATATACATATGAGATTCAACATAAGGATCATTTTTGTCGAAAAAGTTATCTGTTTCTGCCGGGGTGTCAGGCTTATGTCCGTATTGTTTTGCAAAATTTTCCACAGATTCTGCCTTTGTTTTTATGCTTCGCCCTTTACTGTCATACATGGCCATGTATCTGCTATTATCATCAGACTCGCTTCCGTCTTTACGATCATTTAGCTTATCTGCAACTGCATGGCCGTATTCATGTATTAAAGTACTTTCTTTAAGGGAGAAAGACGTCTCTTCTTCTTTATTAAGATTTTTAAACATCTCTATTTTGTTTTCATCAGGCGTATACAGGCCTGCACAGTTTTCAATTTCAGAGCGATCCTTGAAAATAACATCTATTTTTGGTCTTTTAGATGGCTCTATATTTGATGAAACATTGGAAAGCCTTTTCATTAAAGCCAGTTCTTCGTCATCTTTTATCAGATTGCCGGGGTCTGACCAGTTGATTCCCTGTTCAGCCAGTTTATTTTTATAGCCTGTCATTTCTTCATTATGAGAGATTGTTCCTTGAGTCTGTTCTCCTGTAATATTTTTTGCAAAATTTGACTGTTCCTGCAATACAGGAATGGACCTGCCGGGGTTTGAATTATCAGTATTTTTATTTCTCAAGTCACTTATATTTGTAATTCCAGAATTAAGGTAAGCTTCATTTTGTTTAACAGGAGGTTTCTCCTGAACCGTCTGAGGAGAAATTTCATTTAATTGAGGTTTCTGTACCTGATAGTTGCCTGTAAATCCCCTGTTAATTGCTCCTATTTCCATTGACGACATTTTACCACCTGCTTCTTAACATGTAATTATTTTCTTTAATTAGTTATACCGACAAATCTCATAAAGTAAAGAGAGATTACGTTAAAAAATGACATGTGATTGTACATATCGTAAAAAACGCTATCTGTGACACGTAGATTCATTACCGTAAACCTGGATTTTATGGAAATTTTTTTTAAAACCTGTATGAATGGGAGGAATAATGATATAATATTACCAGTTTTTATTATTCTTTTTGATTTTATTTCATTATAAACCGGGAGAGATTTTAGTGACTGTTTCTTTTCTTATTAAATCACTGGATTCCTTTCTTCTCGGAAAGACAGATAGAGAATTTGTGCTGGAAGAGCTTGAAAAACTGGAAGATAGATTCCTTCATATGGAAAAAGAAAATATTATTGCCCATGAAATTATAGAACAATCTATGGAAGTAATTGATAGCTTATGTGCCATTCTCAATGATTATGATGAAGATATGGACGATGAAATAGAAAGAGAAATTTTCAGACTTGAAGAAATAGAGCTGATTTTAAGAAACTCACACTCTTCAGATATTTCACAAAATATAGTGAAAGAAAAAAGGATATTCCCTGTTAATCCGCCGCTTTATGAAAAAAAAGAAGAAGTTTTCTCACCTTTTAACAGCCTTCTGGAAGAAATTAAAAAATGTCCTTTTTCAAAAATGAATTTAATTGAATTTTCCGGAATTATGGAAAAGAGTTTCAGAGATATTCAGAATATGAGAGAATTTAAATTTAAGGATGAAAAAGACAGGGAAGAATTTAATTTTCTTATTGACGAAATTATTGAAATAATGTATGAGCTGTTTACTTCTTTTAAAAGAAATAAGAATGAAGAAGATTTCAGTCTTTGTATAAGAGAACTTTCCGAACTGAACGGAAGATATACGGAACTTTACGAGAAAATTGATTCTTCTCTTGATAAAACAGACGATGTGACTGAGCTGATATGTATGATTACAGAATACACAAAAGATGAAGATTTTATTACGGAAAATTATCTTTTTTTAGAGGAAAGCCTTTTTGAATATATGAAAGATGAAATACATGAAAAAGATATGAGAAATATACTGGAAAAAATGAAAGAATCAGTAGTAAAAACAAAAAAAGAATATGAAAAAACCTGCATTTACCCCGATGAGTGGACAGTTGAGGTCGCAGCAGGTGACAGACTCCTTACTGAAGGCATCAATTGCTATGAAGAAAGTTTGAATTTTATTGATAAACACCTTTCTGGAAAAGACGAAATAAAACTTAATGAAGGACTCGTAGGGATTTATGAAGCCAATAAAAAGCTTGTTCTGAACCAGCACCTTACCGAATATATAAAAAAGCTTGTTTCCAGAATGAATGAACCTTATTTTTTCAGGAAAGTTATTTAAATAATTGAAAAGACAGAGTGTTTTTTCTGACTCTTCCATCAGAAAAGATGATAATCTCAGAATATATAGTATTTATAAGTTAAGGGAGGATTTGTTATGGATATATTAAAATTTTTCTTTAATATCTTTTTCCATTATATAAAAATGTTTTTTATAATGTCGTGCTTTATGATAACACTTATGTCTGTAGCCTCTTCTCAGGAAGTAAAAACCGTAAAAACAGACATGAATGTTGTAAATATAAGCAATATAGATTTTGCAAAAGGTACATGTGATATAAAGTTTGAAATATTATTACAATATCCAGATACCAATTTACCGTCAAAACTGTATTACAGAATATTCCAGGATAAGCTTCTCAATAAATTAACGGAAAAAGAGAAGGAATTTCTGTTAAATTATTATCTTCCCGAAGAAAGAAACGCATTAACTTTTTATGTTCTGAAAAAAGAAAAAGATTATGAGAAAAATAAGAGAAAAATTTATGAAATTATAAGATCTACAGGTTTTTATGAGGAATATTTGCCCTTCAGTATTTTAAATGGTAATTTAAAGCTTAAGAAAGACAATAAGTATGACATTGAAAGGATGGAACTGGATAAGGATTATAAAAGAATATATTACAATATAAATTCAGAGATTCAGTTAGATCTTGAGTTTGAGAAATATCCATGGGATAAGCAGGATTTTTCAATAATTTTAATAAGTGATACGGAAGTAATGACTTTCAGCCTTCTTGATAATGAGGTTACTCTCCCTCTCTACTTTAAATATGATTTCTTCAGGGAAAGAATCCTGAATAGATTATCTCAAAATGATAAAGAGCTGGTACTGAAATGTTATGAAATGGGTAAAGACAAAAAAGGATGTGCAAGAAAAATTAATGTAAGCCTTGAAGAGCAGAAGAAAATAAATCAAATATTTAAATCACTCAATATTAATATCAGAGTCGAACATACTGTGTCAGTGCCGGGATGGATAATAAAAGACGGAGAACCGGAAATAGGTGAAGAAGTAATTTTAGGGTCAGATTATTCCACTTTTACATGTCCTATAACCCTGTATCGCAGTTCTTTGCTTTCCTTTCTGAAGGTTCTTTTCCCCCTGTGCTGTATGGTTCTTGTTTCTTTTGTCGGGTTGTTTATAGAAGCAAACGGAATAGTAAGCAGAATCAGCCTCCTTACCAGTACATTACTTACGGCAGCAATGTTCCATATTAATGCCACTGCATCAATTCCTCAACTGAGCTACCTTACGATAGCAGATAAAATCTTTTTATGCAGCTATATCAGTTTTATTTTTAATCTCATATTAAGTATATTAATATTAAAATATGATGATAAAAAACATAAGTCAGGTGTGAAAAAAATATACAGGTTTGCCCTTTATTCTGTACCTGCTGTGACAGTTTTGCTTTATCTGATTGTTATAATGCTTAGTTTTTTCTTCGGTTAATATTTATATGAGAAGGGTGAATAGTGAAGGGTGAAGTGAGGAATACATTCTCATTATTCTTTGTGACCACCGGGTCATGACAGTTACAGAGGTTATAAAAAAATGAAAATATTTCGTGAAGAGTATTTCGGTGGAATTCTCTATGATGATTCCACACTGACTTATAAGATAATTACGAATGGTGAAGATATAAAGGCTGATAGATTTATTCCTGTGTCTTTTAAGCCAGAAAGACATGATATACTTTCTGCACCTGTAAGGATTTATTTTGAACTTACAGAAAAATGCAACCTTTCCTGCAGACACTGCTTTGTCAGTTCTTCCCCTTTATCCAAAACCGGTATGTCCACTTCTATGATTTTTTTCCTCCTGGAAGATATGAAAGATGCCGGTGTTATTAATATAAGGTTTACAGGGGGAGAACCTACATCGAGAGATGACTGGTTTGATATATTAAACTATGCAAAATCTCTCGGATTTGTCGTTTCTTTAAGTTCAAATGGTGTTTATAAAGATAGAGATAAAACTGTTTCTCAGATTGCGTCTCTGGGACTTGAACAGGTAACATTCAGTATAGATGGACTTGAAGAAACTCATGATTATTTAAGAGGAAAAGGTTCTTTTAAATCTTTAATTTCTACTCTCAGAACTCTTAAAGGAAGAGATATAAATTCCAGACTTACAACAGTTCTGACAAAATTCAATCTTGATGAATTGCCTGAAATTGTAGAAATTGCCTCTCAGTATGTAAAAGTAATAAATTTTGTTTTTATGAGGGTTATAGGAAGAGGAAGAGAGGAATTCTCCATATCATTTCAGGAACATTATGAGTCAGGTCTTAAGGTGAGAGAAATGCAGAAAGAATATCCTGAACTTCTAATACTCCATTCTGCCTTAACTCTTCCCGGACAATTTCTCAAACCCTCCAGTTCTTCCGGTATAAATTTTTTTTCAAGTTTTGCAAATAGTTCATTAAATATTGCTGCTGATGGCACTTTCTGGCCCCACCATTATATATCACATCAGACAGATTCTTTTATGCTGGGAAGATATCCTGAAAATAAGTTAAAGGATATCTGGCTTTCATCTGAAAGATTGGATAAATACCGCACCTATACAGGCCTGCTGCAGGAAAGATGTTTTTCCTGCAGGGAATTTTGCCATAGATGTGCAGGATTTAATTTTGAAATGGAAATAGCAGCTCTTAAAGGACAGATAGAAGAGAATTACTGCTGTATTAATAATCAGCCTTTAGCTCTTACTCTGATTTGATAAAATGACGATAAAGTACATGAAAAAATTGCTAATCTGGATTTTTCTATTGATTATTATATTGAAAATTTGAGTGGATTCTTTTTTTATTATTGCTTTAATTAGATTTGGATCTATTCCATATCTGGCAACAGAATTATTGATAAAAGAGTCAAATCGATTTTCTGGCGGATTAGAGCTTTTGGGTAATTTATTGGCGGCCTCTGTTCCTGACAGAGAATTTCCATTTATTCCAGAATAATTATAATTGGTTCCAAGGAATCTTCCCAGATAACTTTCTGCACCGGAGCTGAAGGTTTCATTTACAGGAAATCCATCATTTATACCGGTCATACCATGAAAAGTCTTGCTAATGCTCATAATTCAACTCTTTAAGCTTAAGTTATTGTTATTATAGATAAATTATATAGTTATTATTTTGTGAAAAGCAAGTCAAAAGTGTGTGGCTTTTTTATACTGCACGTAATGCGTGAAATATTATCTTTCTTCATTTTTCACTCTTAAAAAATCAAATGAATTTCTCTTGAAGCAAATCCGGAAAATGAGATAAGAATAAAATCGAGTGAATTCTGTTATAAA
>CALARM010001023.1 GCA_937888925.1 uncultured Synergistia bacterium
TAAAATTATATATTTTTATATGTTGTTTTATGGATTCGAGGACTTATTCTTATACAAAATAGCTATTAAATAATCAGCTATTTCCGTTATTCATAGCTTTATATCGGTATGGTTCTCCTTATTCTGTGTTCTTCTGAAGAACGCATTTTTTCTATGATTTCCACAACTTCAAAAACACTGTCAGTCTCAAGGCTTTCATTGTAATAAAGTTTCATTTTTGCCACAGCCTCAAGGTCAAAAAACCAGTATAATAATGTGAGGGGAGAAACCCATACAGGTCTTTCTGCTGTCTTATCATTTACCGCCATATCACCGAAATGCCCCTCCATAGCTTTAAGAATGGAACTTACTATAGTGCTTTTATACTGTGGTTTCATTCTATCAAAAATATATGTTGCTCCGTCCATAAAGTCCCGGCCGATCGCCCTATGTTTGAGCAATGCTGAAAGGCCGTAAAATTTGTCTTTTTTTATAAGCTCAGATATCCTCTCCAGAACATCGGCATGAGAGACTTCTTTATTGACTCCTTCAGTTCCAAAGGCAGTCATTGCATAATAGCTGTTCTGAAAGTTAGAAAGAGAAGCAGCTATGATTGAAATGGCATCCATAGAAGGAGTGCCCATTTCGAATTCATCTCCCCTGAATATGCCGTCTACTCCTCCGTCAACAATAAAAAGACAATCCAGATTTAAAGACTCCTTCAAAAATATATATGCTTTTCTTAAGGATTTAATGCCAGTAGTCGGGAAACAATATACAGGCATAGACATCCCTTTTTTCTCTTTAAACCATTGAGACAGAAAAAATTCCGGGAAATATTCGGAATCTTCAATAGAGGATTTTTCTGTAATTTCTATTATTTTATCAGTAAGATATCTTGCATTTTTCACCATCTGAAGGGCAGTAAAGGAATAACTTGCCAGATACACTCTGTGCCCCTCTTCAATCAATAAAAGAGCTATTGGAAGAGCACAGAGGAAATCAAAGCCTCCGCCTGCGCCGGCAAAGAGTATATTTGATTTTTCTTGTATTTTAACAGGAATATTCATAAACGCCTCCGGCAATAGTGTAATTATATTTTATCAAACATACCGGAGTTGCACAATCTATTTTGTATCACTCTTTTTTCAACACCTTCTATCGTAAATTTAAAATTCAGATGAAGGGATTACCGGAACATTTTTTATCTTATCAATTTTTTGTTATTTAATTGAATTCTCCATTGATTTCTCGTTATATTTTTGTTAATATAACGAAGATAGATTATGATACCTCAAAAGGAAGAATAAAACAGGCATAAATTATGAAATTTACCAGCAGAGAAATAGCATTGACAGGAGTTCTGGCAGGTCTTAACGGGGCCATTGAAATTACGCTGGGCAATTATCTCCATGCTCTTCAATTTTTCTTTACAGGTAATGTCATGGTAGGACTGAATATATGTATTTATATGTGTGCAAGGAAATCAATAGATAAAAAAGGAATAATTCTCATTATAGGATTTATTACGGCTTTTATTAAACTGCTTCTGGGATACAATATAAATGCCGCACTGTTTATATTTCTGGAAGCTCTTATCATAGAAGGTATAATGTTTATAATGGGATTTAATTTAACCGGTAATATTATAGCTTCAATTTCAGTGAATTTACTGATTGTTTTATATAAATTCGGCCTGCTCTGGGTAATGGGAGGGAGCAAAGCTTTTACGGCACTTATTGAATTTACCCGTAAATTTGCAAATTATATGCATATAAATCATGAACTCGTAATGGTGCCTTTTATACTTCTTCTGGTAATTTATTCCTTATGGGGAGTAACCTTCGGGCTGGCAGGGTGGAAACTTGTGAACTCAAAAATCTTCTTCAATGGAGTTGCACTCAATAAAACACCTCCGACAATTCTGTAATTATATTTTATCAGATATGCCGGAGGTGCACAATGTTTAATATGATTTATCTTCCGGGGAAAACTCAAAAAGAAACTGTAAAACCTATGGAAAGTAGAAAAAGAGTTTTGATAATACAGGATAAAACATATATAGACTTTACATGACATAAAAACAAAAAAATCCTGGGCTTATAGCAGCAATAATGACTCTTAAATGGTTGTGATAATGTATAATACCCTGCCGTGATAAGGTGGAAAGGTTATGCACAGTGGGATGGTTGGCAGAACAAGGGAAAGGAAGAAATTTCTGAATGATTACTTCTTTATTTTTTATACAATCTTTGGGATTTTATACCTTATATTATTTAGGAGTAAGATTTCCTACAAATTTCCATCTCCCTAACTCTTCCTCAGTATACTCTTCTAAATCACCTCTCTTTAATCCTTTATGCATGATAGTTTATCGAAATAAAATTTTTCCAGTTCAGACTCTCCATAAAAATCTTTATATAAAGAAAGAGCAAATTTATCCATCATACCTGCAATATAATCAATAACCATTCTATTAGGATTAATATTAAAATCCTTTTCTTGAGGTCTAAATTCAACAGGTAAGAGAGAAAAATCTTGATTATAATCAGTATCGGTAAAAACTTTATATAAGCCTCTTAAAATTTTTTCTCCCTGTTTTTCATAAAGTTTAATCAGATTTGCTCTGTTAATACATTTAAAAGTTATATCTTTAAGCCCTTCTGATAGGAGATTATATGTTTTAAACCCTAATTCTTTCTTCTGAATTGTTCCTATTTTTTTCTGTCTCTCCTCATCTATATCTACCAGTCCTATATCATTAAGCAATTTATTTATACAAAAGGAACTTAATTCTTTTCTAAATAAGAAAGAATACTCGTCTGAGGAATCATAAAATTCTCCTTCCTTAGCTAATTTTCTGGAAGATTTAACAATTTTTTCTAAAATTGCAAAATTTGATTTAAAATTTTCTTTATCCCGGTATCTCATTTCAAACTCATACATAAGCTCTTCGATACTAAATAATTTTAAACTTAATGAATCTTCTAAATCATGTGCCGCATATGCAATCTCATCTGCCAGATCAATTATCTGGACATCTAAAGTTCTTAAATCAATCCTATTATTCTTAGCTTCTTCTGACAAAATATCGTATTCTTCGTCATAAATAAATTTTTTATTTGTGCCCTTCTCATATTTTTTAAAATATTTTACAACACCTAATAATGTTCTTTTTGTCAAATTCAAACCAGGTATGTTAGGTTTCTTTTTTTCTAATTTCATTAACACTCTTAATGTTTGAGCATTCCCTTCAAAACCACCAAAGCTCTGAGAAAGCGAGTTTAAAACCTTTTCTCCATAATGCCCAAAAGGAGGATTCCCAATATCATGTGCCAACGCACAGGCTTCTACTAAAGCAATCTCATTAATGCCATACTTTAATTCTGCAGCTATTTGCCTGGCAATTTGTGCTACTTCTAAACTATGAGTTAATCTATTTCTATAAAATTGTTCACTATTAACTCCTAAAAGTTGCATCTTTCCCTGAAGCCTTCTAAAAGAAGATGAGTATAACACTCTGGCATAATCTCTTTGAAAAGGATCTCTATTTCTTCCGTCCTTCTGTTCATGATGAAATCTTTTATTTGTTTTATTTTTACAGCGAATATTTTTCAAGCTCTTCCTTACATAACCTTTTAACTCTTTATTATTTATGTCAATTGCCATTTTAAATTCTCCTCAATTATATATTACTAAAATTTAGATATTAATAATACTCCCTTATATAAGAATAAGCCTTATCAAATAATTCATGTTCTTTATGAAGTCTGTATTTAAGAAGAGTATCTCTGAGGGCTTTTTTGACTTCCCTTTCTCCTCTTTTTGTCCATTGCCAGCCTTCAAAACGAACAGTAGTAACCATGCCGTCTACATCATCTACAATTCTTTCTATCATCTTTGGAGTTTTATCATTTTTTGTTTCATTAAAAAGTTCTGTAAGAGCAGTTTTGGCTTTTTTCCTTTCATCTTCCGGGTCTACTTCTCTTTCTGCTTCTAATAATTCTTTTGCAAGTCTTAATAGTTCTTTAAGATATTCCAGACTGTTAAGGAAAGCCTGTTCATATTTCTCTTTTAATTCTTCAAGTCTCTTTCCCAGGGCAATAAATACCGGTTTATTTATATGTTTTTTCAGTCTTGTTATAAGTTTTATTTCCATAACTTTATGAGCATTGACATTATTCTTCACCAGTTCTTCCACCATATCTTCATCAAGAACTATTTTTTCAAGGTCATCTCTTATGGTATCAACATGTATATTCTGATTGATTATTTTCAGAGTTTTTTCTCCGAGAGCATGCCATATGAGCCTTCCCTGTCCTCCTGTAGGCTGAACAGATTCATAAACCTGAGTAAGCCACCTGTAATCATCAATATACTGATTAAGCATAATATCAGGAGATATAGATTCCCAGAGTCCTGCAAGATAGGAAAAATCACCTGCAAAGGCATCCCTTATTTCATTATCAGGCAGACATTCCTGGGCCAGTATAAGTCCTTCATAACCTGATATGGTTCTATCAATATTTTTAAAATAACCAAGGCATTTTTCCATAGCTCCGGCAAGTTTTTTCTTATGCTCTTCATATCTTTTTATTGCTTCTCTTATATTCTCTTCATTATAGGTAAGAGTTTTGGCAATATTATCAAATATTCCTATATAATCAACTATAAGACCATGAGTTTTTTCTTTATAAGGCCTGTTTGCCCGACATACGGCCTGAAGCAGTGTATGATCTTTTAAAACTTTATCCATATACATTGTCTGAAGAAGCGGAGCATCAAATCCTGCAAGGAGTTTTGCCGTTACTATAAGTATCTTCAACGGGTTATCGGGATCATTAAATTTATCCCTTATCTTTTCTTCCTCTTCTTTATTACGGCTCCATTCCTTTTTCCAGCCTGCCGGATCTCTTGCATTAACAGTCATTACTATGTCAGTATATTCCTCAGGAAATAATTCATCAAAGGAGGTTTTATAGTCAACACAGCTCTGCCTGTCATAACAGACAAGCATTGCTTTAAATCCATTTGGTTCTACATTTGACTGATAATGGTTAACTATATCTTCTGTGATTTTCTTTATACGTTCAGGGTTTCTCACTATAGTTGACATTTTTCCGGCTCTGGACGAGATCTCTGCAGCAGCTTCTTCTGTTAAACCATCTATAAGTTTTCCTATCTCCTCATCTATTGTCTCTTGGTCTACATGGACTTCCACAAGTCTTGGTTCGAAATGTAGAGGAAGAGTGGCTCTGTCTCTCAGGGAATCTTCAAAGGAATACCTGCTGAGATAAACCTTTTCATCTTCTTCTGCTCCGAAGGTGGCAAAGGTATTCCTGTCTTTTCTGTTAATAGGAGTTCCTGTAAGGCCGAAGAAAAATGCTCCGGGAAGAGCTGTTCTCATTCTTATTCCCAGATCACCTTCCTGTGTTCTGTGTGCTTCGTCTACCATTACTATTATGTTCTTTCTTTCGTTAAGAACCGTATTTGCTTCCATAAATTTATGTATTGTAGTAATGATTATTTTCCTTATATCTCTTTCCAGTAATTCTTTGAGTTCTTTTCTATTATCCACTGCCACAGTATTTGGAACATCTGAAGCATTAAAGGTGGAAGTTATCTGAGTATCCAGATCCAGTCTGTCCACTACAATCATTACAGTCGGGCTTTTTAAGGCAGGATGAAGTCTTAACTTCTGAGCGGCAAATAACATTAAAAGAGATTTTCCTGAACCCTGGAAATGCCAGATAAGCCCTTTCCTGGTTTTCCCCTCTAAAACTCTTCCCACTATCTTATTTGCCCCTTCATACTGTTGATGCCGGCAGACTATTTTGATTTTTCTGTTTTTCTTATCTGTGGCAAAAACAGTGAAATTATTCAAAATATCCAGAATAACTTCCGGCCGCAACAGGTTTTTCACTGAAGGTTCTATGGATTTCAAATTCACAGGTTCACTCTTATCATCACTTTTCCAGGGAGACCATTTTTCCATAGGAGCTTTTATGGAGGCATATTTAAATTCTTTTCCTTCTGTTGCAAAGGAAAATACATTTGGAACAAATAGAGAGGGAACATTTACTTCATAATCTTCACTTATCTGTAAAGCACCGTCAAACCAGCTTATTGCCGGCCTTACAGGGGTTTTACATTCACCCACTACGAGAGGGATTCCATTTACCAGAAGGACTATATCGGATCTTTTCTGAAGCTTTACATTATATTCTTTTGTAACTGTAAAGTCGTTATTCTGAATATTTTCAAAATCAATCAATTTGATGGTTACATGTTCGTTATTTTTGCCGAAGGGCATACTCTTTTCGCCTTTTAACCAGGCAGTAAATTCTTCATTTGCCTTTACGAGACCGTCTTCCCGGACAGAAAGAATAATCGCTCTAAGTTTATAAATAACCTCATCTGCTCTGTCAGGCTCTTCTTTTATTGAAGGATTTAATCTGATTAGAGATTCTCTTAAAAGGCCTTCTACAAAAATTTCAGAACTTTTTCTATGAAAATAGGAAGAGGGAACGTAGTTCCAGCCGTTTTCTGTTAAAATATCCAGAACATAATCCTGGACGCTATTTCCTTCGGTAAATCTACCTATTTTAGACATATAAACCTCCAGATTATTTCTTTCTTAAAATCAGGTTATTAAGAAAAATTTTCTTTAATGTATTTAATTTGTTTAAGTATCTCTCCAAATTTTCTATATTTATTTCAAGTTTATATAAAACATTTACTATTTTCTCTTGTTCCTTTAAACTTGGCAAACTGATAATTATAGCTTGAATATTCTTACTATTAATATTATAATTACCTACTGAACTTGTTGTTTTTCGTAAAATCTGTTTTCTAACTCTTTCTGATTGTAATAATATATGTAAATATTTAGATAATATTTTACTTTTATCTACTCTTATACGAATAAGATATGATGCATAAACCCAAATATCATCTTTATTAGGGAAAATAGCACTTCTTGCTATATAGTTACGATTACCATTAGATCTCACAAGAAGTATATCTTCTTCTATAAGTCTTAATTGTTGTATTTCATAATTATTTAATTCTACATAACTAATAGGAATTTCGATAATTTTTCCTTTTATTATATTGGGAATACCAATTATAGGAACACCTTCTTTATAATTATTTGTTTTTAAAGAGGTTCCATATTTAATATCCTTTAAAATATCTCCAATTTTTATAATTTCCCAGTTTATTGGAACCTCACCGAATTCTGTTTTCTTTACTTTAGTTTTATCAATTTTATTTAAATTTACTATTCCATATTTACAAAAATACTCTCTTAAAATTTCTTTGTATTTATGAGCCATTTCTATAGTATATAACCATTTCCCTATACTCTCCTCAACGGCCCATAGTATTTCTGCTATTCTCTTTTGTTCTTCTACAGGTGGTAGATGGAATTTTTGTTTTTCCAAAACTTTCCACTTGATAGTAGGAGACAAGGAACCTTCCGATATATCTATAGCTCGCTCCATAAACATATCAGACTGCATAAAGAAAGGCAAAAAATCTTTTACTACTTTTCCATTTTTTGCTCGTAAAACCATAGCATGGGCAGAACAAATACCATCAAAATCTGCTATAGCAACTTTTCTCTGATATGCTCTTCTTTTACCAAATATTATGTCTCCAGATTTTACTTGTAATTTAGTACCTATAACATCAGATGGTTTTCCATATCTTTTAATTTTAAGTGTTTCTGGATCTAAATGTTCTAATCCAACATAAATTTCTGCATCTGTTTCAGACGGTTCTACTCGTTCTGAGATACAATCAACAATATCACCAAATTCGACTTCATCCCACACAATAGTAGATGCTTCTTTCATAACCATTTATCAGCCTTTCTGAGTTCTATTTGATTCCACCGTGATATACTTTCTATTATAAACTCTATATTTTTCTTTAAATCCAACACCTTTAAATCATCTTTATCAATAAAATTTACTATTTCTCTAGAACAGTTAACCTTTTCATACTTAAAGGTTTCTTCGTAATTATTCTTTTTTAACGTATAATCAATAGATGCTTGTAATTTTTTGTTTTCATCATAAATAAATTTTATTTTTGTATTAAATTTATCTGCTAAATAATTGCTCATTGTTTTATCTGTTAAATAATTTTCAATTTCTCTTCCTTCTGTAATAATACAGTTATCTCCTAATTCAGATCTTATTCTTTTTTTAGTATCGTTTATTTCTACATCTTTTGAGTCACCATCTCTATCTATAAAAACAATTGCATTTTTATTGATTTTTAGTAAATTAATAAAATCTGAATCTATATATTTCTCATCATCTGAAGATAAATGAGATAACAATTTCCCACCGTAAAACATGATTGAATAATGAATACCTTCTTTAAAATCTGGGTTGACTAAAGATATCCACTTTTTTAAGTAAATTCTATCACTCGGCCCTTCTACCCATATAATTCCGTTACTTTGTAAAATATCACTGGCTTTATACCCAAGATCATCTAAAATTTGATAAGATTTTTCATTAGTATTTATTTTTTCAATTTTTGTTTTTAATCCATCGTGAGTTACATGATATATTTTTTTATTTGAACTATAATCAAGAAAAACATTAGAATGAGTTGTAATAAAATAAGTATTATCAGTATCTTCTTCTATAAATTTTAGAAATTTTCTCTGTAATTCCGGGTGAATGTGAATTTCTGGTTCTTCTATACAAAAAATAAAACCAGGGTTCATTATTATAGTAATAAATAAAATTATTAATTCATGTATTCCTGCTCCAAAGGAAGTTAATGGTAATGGAGTACCATACATATCCAAAATTATCTTATCTTTTCTCTTAGGAATTCTTAATTCTAAAGAATTAATGTTAAAAAGTTTTCTTAAAGAATCTCTGATTTTTTTTAAAGTTTCTGTTTTTTCATCTTCATTTATGTCGGCTAATTGTAAATCATATAATTGTTCTATGATATCTTTTCCATCTATAGATTTATTTCGAAT
>CALARM010001024.1 GCA_937888925.1 uncultured Synergistia bacterium
TCCTTGCAAGCATAAGGCACGATCTGATTATTACCCTTATTTTTGCAAGCAATTTTCCTTTCTCTTCTTTAAATTTTTCAAGTCTTTTAATTTCCTTATCTATTCCTTCCATCACTTCAAGTTTAATCTGAACTTCATTATCGGTCATAGAGAAAACCTCTTTTCTTAAAATTTAGAGTGGTACGTGACGCGTGACGGGTGATTTCGTGATGCGTAATGCGTAATGCGTGATGCGTCACGGGTATTTCACATCAAGGCGTTTAATAAAACGCCCCTGCTCTCTGGTCACTGCTCACTGCTCACTTCATACAGCACTTCTTATATTTTTTCCCGCTGCCACAGGGACACGGATCATTACGGCCTGTCTTTTCTTCAGGGAGTTTTTTGACCTCTAACCCTTCATGGGCCAGGGCTATAATCATATCATTATAAAAAGTTCTGTAATTTTTTTCAAATTCATCTTTATGGTCCTGAATATCATCTGTATATTTCGCCGTATCCATATATTTTTTCCCTTTTTCAAGAAGAGAAAGTGCTTTTTCATAATTCTCTCTGTATTTAGCATATATATAAGCCAGTATATAATAAGACTCTATATATTCAGGGTCTATCTCCATAGCCTGTCTGAGATAATGTTCCGCGTCATCAAATCTTTCTTCATCTACATAAAGATTGCCTAAAGATATATAATTATAGATGTCAGAAGGGTTTTCTTCTATTTCCTCTAAAAACATATCTTCAAGCTCTTCCAGATCCAGTTCATCGTCTTCATGGTCATGTTCTACAAACTTTATGGGACTCTTCTCCATGACTCTTTTCATTTCTTCGTCATTCTTACAACTGTTTATACCGAAAACTGTCAGCATAATACTCATTTTTCCCTCATCGGTAATATCAAAAGATGAAACCTGATTGCAATTCAGACATGTAATTTCATCTTCTATATAAGGTTCAGGCTCTTCATGACAGCATAACTCTACTGTTATATGTTCCACCCTGTAAAAGGATTCGTCACCGCAGTTTCCGCATCTGAGTTCCACTTCAAGATATGGTTTAATGACCTCTTCAATTTTCCCGCCGAAGAAAGCTTCCGTATATTTAAGTCTCTCTTCATGTTCTTCATAATATTTCTTTTCAAGTAAATCAATATCAGAATTCTTAATGCCATAGATCTTATTAAGAAGAAGATATATATAATCGGTAAAATCCTGCCCTTTACCGGTATATGGCAGAAGTTTATCTATAAATTTAACATCAGGATAAACCGTAATAATATTCAGAAGCCTTTCTTTATTCCATAGCCAGAATGAGAGAAAATGCTTATTTATAAAATCAATGACAGTCTCCTCTTTCATGGTTTCAATAACAGAAAGGGCTAGAAACTGGCCGTCTTTATTCATATTTTTAATGTTCTCTTCTATAAAAGAAATGGATTTTTCTTTATATTTTATAAGTGCTTCATGAGCAATATGCATACCATAAGACATGTCCTTCACAAGAAGAGGTAAAAATTCTTCGTAAAGAAGTCTTCCCATAAGGTTTATTGCATTTATATGTCCGTAAGAAGACAGGTTCATATTATCCTTAAGAAATTCTACAACCATGCCTCTGTTCAGTCCATTCATAAAATTTACTATCTCATCTATATAAGATAATCCTTCAATATCTATATCTGAAGCTATAAGGTCAAATACCTGTTCAATATTAAGGTTCTGAGGATTTACTTCTTTTGTTCTCATAGATGTAATAAAACATCCGAGTATAAAGGAATAAAAAAGATCTTCCTGAACTTCGTCGTCAAATCTTTCGATAATTTCCTCATCATCGAGTAATCTTATCAGTAAATCCCTGACTTTTTCATGATCAATCTTTATGAGATTTTCTCTTAAAAAAGACCGGACATTTTTTAATTCTTCATTTTTTAATTCTTCAATATATAAATCAAACTGTTCGACAGGAGTATCATCTTTAAAAATCATTGAAACATGTTCATATTTCTGGTCGCTATTCCCATCAATATAATCATGTATAAGTTCAAAATCCTCACGGGATGAAACAAATAATTCACACAATCGGCCCAGTATATCTGTGTAATCTCTATCCATATCTTCAATTTTCATTAAAAGACAATTCTTCAGAAGGTTATAGAAGTCATGATATTCATATTTCCAGGCCGGTTCGACTATTCTTTGGAATAAATACATTTTTTCTTCAACATGTATTGAAGATTTTATATAAGCATCAATCAGTATTTCAGTTATTTTCTTT
Organism: uncultured Synergistia bacterium; assembly: GCA_937888925.1. Next base: position 2,269 of record CALARM010001024.1, read on the forward strand.
CTTCCCTGTTCATCCATAAGCTCAAGAGCCTTTAAAATGCCCGATAATTTTGAACTGTTTTCATAAATATCACTCTCTTTTTCCAGATATGAAGAAAGGAATACCATCGCTTTTTCCTTATCAAGAGAGGCAATGACAGGAGATGCAGCAGCCACAACTATATCTTCCATCGTTTCCCACTTTCCCAGAATAAAATCAAGAACAGGTGAGAAATTTTCAGCCCGAATGAGGAGAAAAATATCCCTTTTTAAAATATTATCACATTCTTCTAAAATATAAGTGATAATTTCAGGAGTAAAGACACTTTCTATTTCCCTGCACAGACTGTTATTAATATCTTTCGCATATTTGAGCCTCTCCAGAGACCAGTCTATAATCATCCGGTCTTTCATATCCAGCTTTGACAAATCTATCATTTTTAACATTTCTCCTTTTTAATTAAAAAAATACATGTATCCTGTTTAAATGGTATTATATC
>CALARM010001025.1 GCA_937888925.1 uncultured Synergistia bacterium
AAAGATTTACTTAAAGGACAAAAAGTAAAGATAGAAAGTATTGTTTCATTGAATAATATAGGTGAAGCTATTATTTTAGAAGTTGGCGATGAGGAACTTTATTATTAATAGCTATTGATATTCTTAAAAATACAAGTTAGAATACTAAAACTGATAGGAATGGAGGTGTATGAAGAAATGGCACTTCTTAAAGAAGAAAAACAGACAATAATTGATGAGTATAAGAAGCATGAGAGAGATACCGGATCTGCAGATGTTCAGATAGCTTTGCTTACAAAACAGATAAACAAGCTGACAGACCATCTGACCAGTTTTAAGAAAGATCATCATTCTCGCAGAGGTCTTCTCATGAAGGTTGGTCGCAGAAGAAGACTGTTAAATTATCTCAAAAACGTTGATCTGGAGAAATACCGCGGTCTCATAAAGAAGTTAGGATTGAGAAAATAAAATAAGAGCTGGTATAGTTTTACTGAGTTTTCAATCTGATTACTTTATCTGTACCAGCTTTATTTTTAATTGATTGAATTAAGGAATATATATTTATATTAAAGAATAAAAAATTAAGAAGGAGGTAAACCTGGCTTGTTTTTCCTTTATTTCAGCATACATGCAGGAAAAAGGAAAATATTTTATGAAACTGAAAATCAGGTATGGCTACTGATGTGATTGAAGCCAGGTTTTAGTTAAAGGTCAATTATGGTAGAAGAAATTGGAATTGAAGGACAGAAGGTACAGGAAACAAATGAAATTCTTGAAACAAAGAAAGAACTTCAGATAGAAGAGGTAGTTAATGGTAATGAAATACTGGTAGAAGCAAAGATTGCAGGCAGAAGTCTTATGCTTCAGACAGGAACTCTGGCCAAACAGGCAAATGGTGCTGTAGTTGTAAGATATGATGACAGTTTAATCCTTGCCACATGTGTTGCATCAGATAAACCTAAAGAAGGAATAGATTTTTTTCCTCTCACAGTTAATTATGAAGCAAAATTATATGCCGCAGGTAAGATACCCGGCGGATTTTTTAAACGTGAAGGAAAACCAAGCGAAGATTCTATCCTTGCGTGCCGCTTGATTGACAGGCCCATAAGGCCTCTTTTCCCTGAAGGGCTCCGAAATGAAGTTCAAATTGTTACTCTTGTACTCTCAAGAGATGCAAATGAACCGGATATTGTAGCTCTCATCGCAGCATCTGCTGCCCTCTGTGTTTCCGATATACCTTTTTACGGACCTGTCGGAGGAGTAAGGATTGGTCTTATAGATAATGAATTAATCATAAATCCTACAAGTGAACAGCTCCTGAAGAGTGACCTTGATCTGGTAGTATCAGGTACCAAAGATGCAATAACTATGGTTGAAGCCAGATCAAAAGAAGTGTCGGAAGAAACTATAATAAATGCTATTGAAAAAGCCCATGAAGTTATAAAAGATATAGTAAAATTACAGGAACGTCTTATAGAGTTATCCGGTAAAACTAAAGCTGACTTTCCACTTTTTCAATATAATAAAACTCTTGAAAAATTAATGAGAGAACATTTTTGCCAGGAACTTCTGGAATCTATGCAGATTAAGAAAAAACAGGAACGATTGAATGCCATAGATAGAATTAAGCCGGAAAGGCTTATACCTGTTGTAGAACAACTTCCTGACGAAGAAGAACGGAAAACATTGCTTGCACTTCTGCAGGCAGATAAACCTATAGATTTTAATACTATCCTCGATATATTAAAGGAAGAACAGCTCAGAAAACTTATTTTAGAGGAAGGTAAACGTCCTGATGGCCGTGGATTTGATGAAATAAGACCGCTGGATATAAAGGTCGGTCTCCTGCCGAGAACACATGGAACAGGACTTTTTACAAGAGGTGAGACTCAGGTAATGACAGTCCTCACACTCGGTACTATAAGCGAAGTTCAGATAATAGATGACCTTCGTCTTGAAGAATCCAAGAAATTTATGCATCAATATAATTTCCTGCCATTCTGTGTCGGTGAAACAGGAGGCATGAGAGGCCCCGGCCGTAGAGAAATAGGACATGGCGCTCTTGCAGAAAAAGCCCTTACATGTGTAATACCTTCTGAAGAAGAATTCCCCTATACTATTCGTCTTGTGTCTGAAGTACTTGAGTCCAACGGTTCTTCTTCTATGGCCAGTGTGTGCGGAAGTACTCTTGCTCTTATGGATGGCGGTGTGCCTATTAAAGCGCCTGTGGCAGGTATAGCTATGGGACTTATTACAGGCACTGATAGAAATGTCATTTTAACAGACATTCAGGGTTTTGAAGATGCTTTCGGTGAAATGGATTTCAAGGTGGCAGGTACAAGAGAAGGTATCACCGCTTTACAGATGGATATAAAAATTCATGGTATCTCAAGAGAACTTATGAATCAGGCTTTAGATAAAGCTAAAAAGGCAAGATTCTTTATACTTGATTTCATACAGAGCGCAATGCCTGCTTCAAGAGAAGATCTATCTCCCTATGCTCCAAGGGTTATCAGTATGTCAGTACATCCGGATAAAATCAGAGAGATCATTGGCCCGGGCGGTAAGATGATAAATAAGATTATAGCCGAAACAGGAGCCAAGATTGACCTTGAAGATGACGGCAGAGTCTTTATTTCATCTCCTGATAAAGAAGCAGGACTTAAAGCCAGAGCTATGGTTGAAAATATCATAAAAGATGTAGTAGTGGGAGAAGAATATAAAGGTAAGGTTGTTAAGATTGCATCTTTTGGTGCTTTTGTTGAGATTGCTCCTGGAAAAGAAGGACTTTTACATATTTCCAAACTTTCTTCCAAAAGAGGTGCCAGAACTGAAGATGTTGTTACAGTAGGGCAGGAGCTTGAAGTAAAGATTGCAGAAATAGATTACCAGGGCAAGATAAATCTTGATCTCAAAAATGGTATGCCTAAAAGCAGTTATAGCTCTCAGTCCAGACCACCATTAAGAACAAGGGATAATTCAAGAGGAATGGACAGAGACAGGGACAGGGATAGAGACAGGGATAGAAGCAGAAGCAGAGGACCTGTGAGAGATTCTTCCGGAAGAGGAGAAGACAGGTTTGGCAGTGGTAGTGTAAGAAATCGCTACAGATAATAATTGGTTCTGCTGGTTTCTACCACACTCTGAATCAATAGGTAAGACCGGAGAAGAAAATTAGAGAATGTAAGATATTTTGTGTAAACTGACAGGATTTTTCCGGAGGTTTACACAAAATGTATTACACATCCGGAAATTTTTGAAAGGTTCTACAGGTTTGTATCATAAGGAAATTTTACCAAATGGCATAGTAGTAATCACAGAGGAAGCTCCTCTGTTTATGTCAGCGTCTATTGGAATATCACTTAATACTGGCAGTCGCTATGAAGAGCCTGTACAGGCAGGTGTGTCTCATTTTATAGAACATATTCTGTTTAAAGGCACTGAAGGGCGGACTGCCAGGGAAATTTCTGCTGCCATAGATGCAGTAGGGGGCATTCTCAATGCTTCATGCGGTAAAGAATTTACATGCTTTTATGCAAAAGTGGTAGATAAAGATTTACCCCTTGCCGTAGATGTCCTTATGGATATGTTGCTCAATTCTCTCTTTAATTCTGCCGATATAGAGAAAGAAAGAACAGTCATTCTGGAAGAGATAAAATCTATTGAAGATTCTCCGGGAGATTATATTTT
>CALARM010001026.1 GCA_937888925.1 uncultured Synergistia bacterium
TTTCTTTATTTCCTTTTCCTATGACCCTTGCAGAAGCAGTATCGAAATTTATCTGTGTCAGTCCAAGCGAAGCAAGTTCACTTATACGAAGGCCGGTAGCATAAAATAATTCCATTATAGCCTTATCCCGGGTTTTTCTGAATATTTCATTTTCAGTCTCATGAGGAGATGTATCGACGCTGTTTATAAGCATATCGACTTCATTCATTTCAAGTGCTTTAGGTAATCGCTTCGGAGGTTTAAGCGATTCTATTTTATTCAGCGGAGAATTTTTTATAAAACCTTCTTTTTCCAGATAATTGAAATAGGATTTTATGGCAGAAATTTTCCTGTTTAAACTTCTGGCATTATTTTTTCTGTCCAGTTTTAAATAAGACAGAAATTCCAGAACAGTTCTGTGATCTATTTCCTCAAGAGTTAATTCTTTTTCCAGATAAGGAGAAAGAAATTCAAAAAATTTTTTTAAATCATGTTCGTATGCTTTAATTGTTCTGGATGCCAGATTTTTTTGAACAGTCATATAAAGAAGAAAATCTTTAATATAATAACCACGTTTTTTTTCTATATTATTCATAAATAAACTCCTTGTACCGTAATAATTTTATCAGGGGAAGACCTGAATAAAATACACAAAATGTCGTTAAATATTGATTTAACGACATTTTGTGTGAAATTTAATAAAAAAATAAAAAATTCTCTTTATCCATAGTTATAAAGATGATTTTAACTGCATATACCACTGGCCATCATCGGCTTTTTGAAAATAAAAAATCATTTCCATATCTTTAACTTCACCTGTATTAAGAACTTTAAAAATTGTTCTCGTTTTTACTTTTGATCTTTTTCCACTGCTATCGATTTCTATATCTTTGACTTCATATTTCATAATGTCCAGAAATTCAGGTTTTACGAAAAATTTTTCTTCAATTAATTTAGGTATATTTGCATTTTTTTGATCTTCTGCATTATGATATGTTGCGGCTTTTTTAAAATCTTTATATTCAACATCTTCAAGAAAACTTGTAATTTTACCTGAAAGAATATCCTTATCCTGATTCAGTGCAAGATTAATATTACCCAGTTTAATACTGTATCTGGAACCTGCCACAAGAACCACAGCAGCTATTATTATTAAAAGAAATATTAAAATGCCAAGTTTTTTCATAAAATTACACTCCTTACTCTGAAATCTTCATTGATATAATAGAAATAACTAAAAAGGTAATCGTAAAAAGGAAAAGTATACAAATATCCTGAAAGATAATGCCATAATTTATTGTTGCAGCTGTTATTTGCTTCATACCTTCAAAACCCCATTTAACAAGCATCATTTTCTCTATCCACACAGTAATACCCTGATGTAAATCCGATGGTATAAGGATTTCGGAAAAGAGTATCTGAGGAATGATAAGTAACGGAACAAGGGCAACAGCTTTATCCTCATTTCCTACAACAGATGAAAGCAATAAACCAAGTGATGTTCCGCCAAGTGAACACATAAATAAGGATATAAAAAGCATCAATTTATTTCCCGGCAATCCTACATATTGATCTACTATTATAAGTAAGATTAAGCACTGAATAAAGCTTAATACACCCAGGACAAACATTTTTGACAGTACGTAGGAACCGGTAGAGAGATTTACCATTACTTCTCTCTGATAAACAGGTCGTTCCTTTACAATTTCTCTGCATGAATTTATACATCCGAACCATACGGCAGTAAGACATATTACAAAATAAAGAGTTTTATCTGCATCGGTATTTTTCCATGCCAGGGCTATAAGTGCCGCAATAATAGGTGATTGTAAAAAAAGTATTAATGTATTTTTTATATCACCAAGTATTACATCAAGATATCTTTCAGAAAGAACAGAAATCTGCCTCATATCAAAAAGATTATTGAATTTCATACTCATCATGTTCCCTCCTCATTTTTGTTGTATTTGTGGCATTTGTCTTCCAATAACCATTTTATCATATAATCCGGAATTCTGGTAACTATTTGCCCATGTTTCTCCGTCTGCTTCTTCAAGTTTTTCATATATTTCCAGGAATCTCGGCACTTGAAAATATTTCAGGGCATACTCAGGGGGGCCGAAATAGGCAAGCCTGCCTCTCACCAGTATAACTATTAAATCCAGATAGCCTACACTTTCCATTATATGAGTTGAGAGGAGAACAGTACGTCCTTCATTTGCAAGAGTCCTGAAGAGTTTCATCATTTTACATTCAAGGCTTGGATCCAGTCCTGCAGTAGGTTCATCCAGGAAAAGTAGAGGCGGCTTTGTAATAAGTTCAACACCTATGCTCACTCTTTTTCTCTGTCCGCCGCTCAATCTGCTTATATTAGTTTTTTTTCTGTCTTCCAGTTCAATAATTTTGAGAATTTGCTCTAGTCTTGTCTGTATATATTTTTTATCTGTGTTAGGAGGCAATCTCAATAATGCCGTATAATAAAGAGCTTTATATACGGACAGGGTTTTATGAATAATATCATCCTGTGGGACATAGCCTATAAGGGATTTAAATTTATCCAGATTGGTGTATAGTTCAAGTCCATTTATATAAATTTTACCAACTTCTGCTTTTATGTATCCGTTGAGAGATTTTATTAATGTACTCTTTCCACTGCCGCTGGGGCCCAGAATTCCTATTAATTCACCGGGATAAACACTGAAAGATATATCTTTCAGAAGCATCCCCCTGAGACCGACTTTTTTACCTAATTTTTGTATATCTATTCTGGTACCCTGTATTTTTTCTAATTCTCCCATAATAGTCCCTTTCTATGAATAACTTTTCTATAAAATTCTCACGTCACCTTTCTGTGGAATATATACCATTCAAGAGTTAACAATATGAGAACAAGAAAAGCCAGAATTTTCCAGAATTCTTTCCTGACCGTTCTGTCAATTGTTGAAGAATTTACACAGGTCTTCCCTATCAAAATTGACTTTCCGGGTTTTATATTGGATTCCCCGCTATCTATAAGATTGGCTGCTATATGCTTTTCTTCTTTTCCATATTTAACTCTATATATACCTGCATTAAATGTATTTGAGAAATTTTTTTTCCCATCCATGTACACCTCAGAGCCATCAGGTATAATAATTTTTATATTATAATTCGATATTTTAATTGTGTTTCCTGTTTTTATCACATCTTCTGACATATCTGAAGATGTATGATTGAAATACTGAATTATATTGGAAAATAAAATAGGGAAAGCCGGTCTGAATAGAAGGTCAGAATTATAAAGAGAAAAACCGATAAATAAAGCTTTAAAGTTTTCTTCAATAAGACTACATATAAGAGGAGTATCTTTTGCTTCAAGTAACACCTTTCCTGATACCGGTTCGGTAATTTTAAAGGCTTTTTCTATATGAACATCGGAAAAATCGACAAATCTCATTACAGGATGTTCTTTATCCCGGGCAATTACATGGGGATTTTCTATTTCTCCATTTATCTTAAAATTATCTGTATTTATTTTTGTTCCAAGAAAAACAAAATTACCTCCCGGCATAGCAGGCACTTCTCCTCCATCGAATATTACAAGATCATATGTTTTTGCAGAAGAATAATCAGAAGGAGTTGATATAAAAATCTGAAGTCCCGGTAAAATGGATAAAAGATGTTCAAGGAAAGGATTTCCATCGGTAACAAGCAATATTTTCATAATGGCAGGAGGAGAAATAACAGCATAAGCATTATTATCAATAGCCAGGTCATCATCAATATCGAGTTTTACATTAACTTTTCCTTTTTGAGCATTTATTCCATGAAAAATTTCCCACTGGCTCTCACCTTTACCTGTATTGATTTTATGTGCATCAATAAGTTTATCGTCAAGATAGAGTTCCATTGAAAATTTTTTAGTTTCATCTGAAAAGTTACCTGTTTCAACCATGACCTCTATATCTGTAGAAAAAGGAGATCTTCTTAATTCTATATTTGTTATACCTGCATTATTACAGCTATTTCCAAATGGTATAAATATTACCGGCGGCATCTCTCCCATATTCTCTAACTGTGGGAAAGCACCATCACTGAGAAGAAATATTTTTCCGTCACGATAATTTTTAAGACTGGCAGAGGCCAGTACAAGAGCATCTCTCATACTGGTGGAACAGTCATATGGTCTTATCGTTTTTATAATTCTGCTTAAAACTCCTTTATTATTAGTAAAAGTAGATTCTACTCTGGCAGAGCAACTTGCACTTATGATCATCATTTGATCATGGGTATTCATCTGCTCAATAAGCCTGAGAGCACTGTTTTGAGCTTCGGAAAATCTGGTTTTGCCAGTGTCTGTGGACTGCATACTGGCTGAATTATCTAAAATCAGAGCTATATGATCACCACCCTGAAATTTTGTATTAATATATGGTCTGGCTCTGGTAAATATAAGCAACAATAAAGCCAGAATCTGAAGTATTAAAAGAAGGTTATTTCTTAACTTCTGGAAAGGTTTATCAGCCCGTGCGTCACTGTATGATTGAACCCATAGAAAAATATTGGATACTATTACCGGTTTTCGCCGTAATTTCAGCAGATAAAAGAGTATAATAAGAGGAATAAGAGCAAGAAAAGAAAAAGCTCCGGGATAAATAAAATTCATCTGACCAGTTCCCCTTTTCTGAGAGCATTCATTATGAGATTGTCAAAAGGACAGCCTGTAGATGTTACTATATGCTGAAATCCTCTGGTTGCAGCAAAATTATAAATATTATCTATATAAGCAGTTAAATTTTTCTTATAAATATCTATAAGTGTCTGATTTAAGGTCATTTCTTTAGTACTGTTTGTTTCCCTGTCTATCAGTTTTATATTGCCTGTCATATCGGGAGAAAATTCCTGAGGAGCAAGAATTTGTATAAGAAATGGTTCGAATTTTTTATACAGAAGAAATTTTAATCCTTCTTCGTAACCATTTTTATCAAAAAAATCAGATATTATTATAACCAGTCCCGGGTTGGAAAATCGCATGGCAAAATTCTTAAGAGATTGATTTAAATGAGTAACTTCTCCGGGTTTAATTGTTTGAAGGTGACGGAGCAAATTTAAAAATTGCCCTTTTCCCCTGGCAGAATTAATTTCAATATGAATATTATTATCAAAGGTCATAAAACATAATCTATCCATATTTGTCAGTGCTATATAACCTAGAGATGCGGCTATTTTTATACTGTAATCCAGTTTGTCGGGATTACCGTAATCCATAGAAGAACTTGTATCAAGTAATACATATACATAAAGATCTTCTTCCTCCAGAAATAATTTTAAAAATAACTTTTCCAGCCTGCCATAAAGGTTCCAATCAATATAGCGAAGATCATCGCCAGGGACATAATTTCTATAATCGGAAAACTCGGGGCTTATTCCTTTTCTTTTACTCCTGTGTTCACCTTTAAGGCTGCCCTTAAAAACTTTCCTGGAAAGAATACTCAAATATTCAAGTTTTCTTATAAAGTCAGGCTCTAAAAGATTCATAATAACGGACATGACCGGGTGGTCACAACGAAGAATGAGAATTTATCCTCTCTTCACCCTTCACGCTTCTCATATAAAGTGAATGGTAAGTTCTGAATAAACCGCATTATTATTTATTCAGTAAATCGTTCCATCAGATAAAAACTTTTTCTTAATTTTTTATCATGAATAAAAGTACAGAAATCAGTTATACAGTATTTGCCGGTAAGATAAGAAGTAAATATATCTCTTGTTTTATTTCTCCAGTCTATAGCCGCTTTGAAATCAAGACTTTTTATCTCCTGTATATTTGATGGTATTTCTACAAAAAATTTCTTTTCAGTAGAATTTAATTTAGCTTTTTTTAACTCCAGAAGGCCTTTATCATTATAAAAAGTTTCTGTAATGACAGGATAATCAGATAGATTAACAGGAGAAGTCTTTTGCTTTTCTACTCTATCTGTAACTCTATGAGTATTCAATTCCCATTCTACAAGGAACCTATCTGTAGGTAAACCATAATTTATACCTCTGAATTCTCCGTAATAATCTATATAATAAGTTTTTATTAATGCACCCAGTTTGTGTAAATTAAGATAGGCATTCGGACTTTCAAGAGGATCGAATGTCCATTTGATTAATGAAAAACCTCTTTCCTGAATTATTTTTCTCTGGAGAAGTTTCAGATTATATCCTATATTTTTATATTTATACTCATCAAGGACACCGAGCATATGAGAATAAAGGTAATATTTGCCTTCAGAATATCCCAGAAATCCATAAGAAAATCCTATCAGTTTGCCGCTGTCACTGAACGCTCCCAGTACAAGACCTCCATTTTGCTGGGCAGTCAGAAGGTTTCTGGCGGGGAAAACCTCTCGTTCAGAAAAGCCCCATACCGTAAGCTGCAGGTCTTCACATAACTTACATTCTTCTATACCTTTAATTTTTCTATATTCTATATTATTCATAGAATATTATTATAACATAGATAATATTAATTTGACCAGAATTTATGGGATTTTTTTGTGATTAACAGGGTGATGGTTAACTTAAGTAATGCAGTGTATTAATATATTCACTCCACAATAAAAGTGAATGTCTTTTTTCCCATCTGTATTTCATCATTATGTTTCAGAGGCATTTTAGCAGTTATACGACGTTTATTCAGATAAGTTCCATTTGTACTGCCAAGATCTTCTACAAAAAAGTTTTGTTCTTCAAATACTATTCTGGCCTGTTTTCTGGAAATAGAAAAATCTTCCGGAAAAGGAATAGTATTTGTACTTTCTCTACCAATAGTTGTAGATTCCTGTAACTTAATCGGAAAGGTCTCCCCTGTATTTTTAATTAAAAGTCTGGCTCCGCATGAAGTCAGAACCCTGGTATCATCAGCGCTGGAAAGTATATCTACAGGTATATTTACATGTTCCTGTTTAGGGATTACCTTTTCTACTACAGTTTCACTTTTCTGTGGCTCAGGTGCTGGAACAGGAACAGGTTTATACTCTGAAGGCTTTACAACAGCCGGTTTAACCTCCGGTTCAGGAATTTTAATAGAATGGGGCTTTGGTTCACCTTCCACTGGTTTTTCCTTTACATAAGGTTTTGCTCCCAGGGAAGGATCTTTTAATATAGAATTTATATCCAGATAATCCGGATCTATAGAAGCAATTTTCTGTAATTCCTGAAGACCTTCAAATTTATCGCCTCTGTTTAAATAAGCTCTTCCCAGATGATACCGAATAAGTTTGTTCTGTTCATCCTGTTCAAACTTATCAGAGATTTTAAGAGCGTTCTTCAGTACCTGTATTGAGCCTGAAAAATCGTAGGTACTGTAAAGAGATGCTCCGAATAATGTATAGGTTGCCAGGTCCATAATACTGGATGGTTCAAAACTGGAAAGCTGTGTAATTACATCTTTATATTTCCCCATTTCCATTTTAAAATAAGTACTTAAATATGAAACTGATGAGTTTTTGGGAAAAATAGATTCTGTCTGTTCCAGAGCAGAAATAGCTTCGGACCTCTTTCCATTTTCCCAGTAACTTATAGCTACCAGCATTGTAGCACCGAGTAATTCAGGAAATATACAGAAACTTGACGGAAGGTTCAGGTTAAGTTCAACATGAAAGGACGGTAAATATTTCCTGAACTCTTTACCAAGAGATTTCTGACATAACAAAACTTTTTGAAAACAACTGTTTGCTTTATCGAATTGCTCTGCTTCCAGAAGTATACACCCCATAAGGAAATAAGCATCACTGTACTGAGGATCTTTATTTAAGACATCTGTTAATCTGGTTAAAGCTTTTTGCGGTTTATTTTTAACTATGTATCTGCATACATCTGCAAAATATCTCTCAGCTGTTCCTATAGTAATAGATTTCAATAAACCTATATCGAATGGATTTTTATCCTGGGATTCAAAAAATTCAATTCTGCAGGCCAGGCTTTTAGAAGGATTATATTTAAATACAGGTTTTCTGTAATAAAGTCCGGTAAGAGGTATATCTTTTGAAGTTTTTACCTTATCTTTATCTCCTGTTAATAGATCGAGAGGAGAATTACCTTCTCCTCCTATTAATTTCGTAGGATCAATTCTCTTTAAGAGTTCCCAGTCCATATAGCCACCTATCCCTGGAAGGATGAAAAATCCATCCTTCCAGGTTAATTTATTATGAAATTACAAATACAAATTCTGTCTGTCCTAATTGAATACGATCACCGTTGCTGAGTGATTGCTGAATTCCGGGATTTAAGCGAGGTCCTTCATTTAAAAATGTACCATTGGAACTGCCTAAATCTTCTACTAAATACTGTTCTCCCTGTCTTATTATTTGAAGATGTCTTCTGGAAACATAGGAATCCGTATCAACTTCAGTAAGGTCAAGATCAGGGAAAATATTATCTGCCGGGCTCTGTCTGCCGGCAATCATAACATCTGCTGTAAGGGGAAACTCTCTTTGAGTTTTCTTTTCAATTAATTTAGCTACCGGTCTACCGGGTACTACCGGGGTTACAGGTGGAGATGGTTGTCCGGAAACAATGGGAGATGGGATCGCCGCTTCTACCGGCGAAGCTCCACTCAGAGATGCACCGCAATCCGAACAAAAGGCTTCACCTAAATTATTTTCAAAACCACATGCCTGGCATGTAAGTTTTCCTCCAACTACAGGTGTAGGTGTAACTGCCACAGGAGGAGGAGCAACAGGTTGTGATGCTGCTACAGGTGCTGCTCCGGCAGCGGGCAACTTTGAACCACAGTCATCACAATAGGCAGAACCTTCTAAATTATCAACTCCACATACAGGGCATTTCATAAATCTCTTTCCTCCTTAAAAAAAATATTTTAATAAAATAAAAGTTCCTATATAGGTGGCAAAAAAGCATCATCTAACATTTGAGTTAATTTTCTTGTGCCATATTCCAATTTTTTAGTACCTGCAACAGATGTATTTACTCCCTGTTCTATATTTTTGGCTTCTTCAAGGAAGGTAGTAGCCAGATCTTTCTGGCCTCTATCTAACAGAGTTGTTGCTGCAGTTTTCAAAAGCTGGGTAGCTTTTGCATGTTCACCGATCTGTGCCAGTTCCAATGCTCTTGTCTGTTGTCTGAATACACTTACCAGGTCTACCAGATTCATTACATAACTATCTACCATGCCGGTAAGACTGTAATCAGATGTATAGGCTATTACAATATCCTGAGCAATCTGTTTGCCCTTCTCCCCTTTCATGATTACATCATATTCAAGGGAAGACTGAGCAATCCTGTAGGATCCTGCCTGGCGGGATGGTAATATCAACTCATACAATATAGATTGCGGCTCATCTTTCTGGAGATCACTCATTTTTACAGAGTAAACCTGATTTAGAACCTGAGGAGCACCCAGATCACTTATAAGAGGTTTAACTTTATATGCTCTCTTTACCTGAACGTTTCTGCTGAGTTTCAGATGTAATGTCGGATTTTGTACAACTACAGACTGTACACCTTTTAACTCCTGAGCAAAAATATTAGGAATATCGCTTGGTACATCTATATAATAAGATTTACCTCCCGTTGTATCTGCAATATCCATCATTAATTTTTGATTAAAATCATTACCTACACCAAGAGTAGAGAATGAAATTCCCTTTGCTGCCTCTTCCCTGCATTTCTTCAAACACTTACTCTCAGCTACAGTAAGTCCGTCAGAAAGTAATATAACATGATTTTTACGATTGGGAGAGTAATTTTTCATTACTTCATCACATGCAGCAACTATACCTTTAAACATATGGGTTCCGCCGCCAACACTTACATTATCAATTCTCTGAACGGTATTTTTTACTCCGCCTTTGTCAAATATCTGCTGGCTGGGAACAACCACTCTTGCACGGTCTGCAAAAGCCACTATACTGGATATATCATCAGAACGTAACTGGTCTATAACATATATAACAGCTTTTTTCACATATTCGAGTTTTTCCTGAGCGTACATTGAACCGCTTTTATCAAGAACTAAAGACAAATTAAGAGGTACGTGCCCTAATGAAGATTGTGCCACTGGCATAACATCCACTAGCAGATAAACCAGCTTATCTTCACTGGTGACCTGAATATAACTATAGCTGAGGGTGCTTTTTAAATTAACCTCACTGCCTGGGGTCACCTATTCATCACATCCTTTCACAGATAATAATCAATTAGCTTCTATGGAAACCAGCTGGAAAATAATTACTGTAATATTATCTTTTCCACCTCGTTCATTTGCCAGATCTATTAATTTTGCAGTAGTTTTATCAAAGTCTTTAGATCTGCTTACTAATTTATGTAATTCTTCATTGCTGAAATAATCCCATAAGCCATCGCAACATATTAAAACTATGTCTCCCGGCTCCATTTTTTCTTCATAACTATCAACTTCTACCTGAGGATTGGTTCCCAGTGCCCTGTATATAAGATTTTTTTGCGGTGAATTTTTTGCTTCCTCCGGTGTAAGCTGTCCCATTTTCAAAAGACGTCCTATAAGGGAATGATCTTCTGTTATCTGCCTTATGTCTTTACTATTCATAATGTATGCCCTTGTATCTCCTACATGGGCTATAAGAAGTCTGTTTCCTATAAGTAAGGCTGATGTTATAGTAGAGCCCATACCCTTTCTGGATTGTTCCTGCTGTGAATAATTATATATTTCAGTATTGGCATATTCAACAGCACTGGCAAGTATATTACTATCCAGAGGGAAAGAACAATTTCTATCAAGAAGTAGTTTTGAAACATTGGCAGATACATGACGAATCGCCATAGAACTTGCAACTTCTCCGTCTGCCACTCCCCCCATACCATCGGCAACTATAAATAAAAGTGGCTGAGTATATTGAGAACATTCGTTCATAGTAAGCTGCATACTGAGCATACTATCCTGATTTATCTCTCTTACTTTCCCCACATTAGTTTTCATAGAACCACGAATACGTATATATGCCCCTTTTTCTATATAATTTACAGGAGGTGTTTCCAGAACTGTAGTTAAATCTTTTTCTAATTCGAGAGCACTCTGATGTCTTTTTTCCTGAGTTCCTGAAAGAGCCTTTAATAGAAGCTTTTCTAAAGCAGGATAAGAAGTTTTTACACCTATATCTTTAAAAGACGGAAAAGTCATATAGGGCCCCTGCTGATCGACACCGGGTTTGTAGCGCGTAAAAAGTCTGTACATAATAGAGGCAAGGGAATAAAGATCAGACGTTTCATTAACAGAAACCTGTCCGATACCAAACCCTTCAGGAGCAGTAAAACCGTGGTTTACCATTATATCAATATTAGCTTCTGTTTTTAATCTCGCCCTTTCAAAACCTGCAATTTTTACTTCCATATCAGGATTTATAAGTATTGTAACCGGTTGCAAATTTCTATGTATAATACCATGTTCATGAATATAACCGATAGCATTACACAGAGCTATACCCCATTTCATTACCTGTAATTCATCTGGTTTGAAATCTTCGTGAGAAATTTTATCGAAGAAACTTTCCGTAGAAAAAAACTCTTCTACAAGATAAGATCTACCTTTATCCTGAAAATAATCTAAGATTTTAATTAAATTCTTATGTTCGAAATTTTTTACTAATTCAAAAATACGTCCAAAGGGATCTTCTTCTAAAGGAGCTGTAACCTTCGGTATTTCCTCGCTTTCTACATCTATAACAGAAGGTCTGGGTCTGAATTCATGTTCTAAAATTAAAACATCTTTATTTGCTTTTTTATCAACAGCTCTATATTTATTTATAACTCCTTTTTCTAATAAAGATACTACCTCATAGGTATCCTTCAAAATATTACCTTCTTCTTTAGGCAATAAATTAATAACATTCTCTGTAACAACACTGTCTTGTTTAAGATTTGCACCACAGTCATCACAGAACACACTTCCATCGAGATTTTCCGTTCCGCAATCAGGACATTTCAAAGATTTATACCCGGCTAAATTTTGCTACCAGACCATTTTTAGGTCCTAGCCCTTGTTAGCAAACCTAAAACCAGGTAAACACCCCCCCTGTTAATAAATTTAAGGGCTTCATAAAAATACATTTTAACATATTTCAAATATAATTAAAAGATCTTTTTTATATTTCAGAGTGGACGGTAAAATTATGTTTTATAATCTGCAAAACTCTCCACCCCGTTTCTTTATGACTATCCCTGCCGGAAAAGTAAAATGCAGTACTTTTCCCCTGATAAGGATTATTTACATCAAAAGCCATCAGGTAAGACCTGATATCTTCTCTACGAAACCCCCTGGCATTAATAGCTTCTTTCAATAAGATAAGAGTATCATATACCTGTATTGCTCGTAAGGTTACACTATCAGAAAACACCTCCCTGTATTTTTTTCTAAAACCTTCTTCATTTTTTAATAAAGGACAGAGACATAAAAGGCCTTCTGTTACATCATTTTCTTTTGATATTAATTGATTGGACATAGCCCAGTGTCCTGTAACAAAAATAACATCTTTATCTTTCTTCCTGATTTCCAGGGCAAGTTGCTTTATGAGATAAGATGACGAAAAAAATAAAATTACTTCCGGTTTGTTTACAGTCAGACTATCTAATATTCTATTTATTTCTTTTTGTTCCCTGACACTATCCTCTCTGACCATGACATCATTTATTATAGTTCGTTCTTTTGATAAAATTTCCTCTTTAAAAATATAATTTAACTCGAAAAAATACGGGTTTTCAATGTCATAAATAGTAGTTATTTTCTTTTTATTTAGTTTTCCATATATCAAATTATACATAGCTTTTAATTCACTTCTTCCATCAGGAGACAACCCGAATGTAAAAGGTCTATCCTTCCGGTTACCTGTCATAGATAAAGAAGGAGTAAACTGCAACAGACTTGAAGACCTGAATAAAGGTGCAACAGACATATCAATAGTATAATCATCGGGCCCAATTACTGCTGTAAGATTGTCTGATTTTATATGACTCATATTATTAAATGCCAGATTTACATCAGAGAAATCATCTATTATATCCAGTTTTAACATTTTACCTCTTACGCCTAAATTAGAATTTATCTCTTTCTGGGCAAGAAAAGCGCCTTTCATCATATCCTCTCCGTCAGAATTATATTTGCCTTTTCCTGATACTATCAGACCTGAAGAAAATTTATCATTACCCTGAAGGGATAGTTCTATATTGGATTTAATTATCATAGCTTCAGGATCGCAGGGGAACTTTTTTAGAGATTCATTTATAAGACCGGCTGCTTCTGAAAAATTTCCATTATTATACTTGATCAGAGCCTGTTCTTTTAGACTTAAAATCTCTGCACCGGGAGAAGGAGTTACTCCCGGAACAGATACGGGATGAAAACTCGGTATAAAAGATAAATATTTTATAATCCATGGAGGTTTTAAATAATATAATAAAACAGGTAAGGAAAGAAATAGTATAATAATAAATGCGGTAGCAAGAAGAGATTTTTTCTTTTTTACTCTATGAGGAACCTTTTTCTCCTGTTTTTCATCACCTTTATTAATTTTGTCTCTACTTGCATCTATGTCTTTACCGGCTTCTTTAATTTTGTCTCTACTTGCATCTATGTCTTTACCGGCTTCTTTAATTTTGTCTC
>CALARM010001027.1 GCA_937888925.1 uncultured Synergistia bacterium
TATCCACTCGTGACTGGAGTTCAGACGTGTGCTCTTCCGATCTGCGGTATGGGCGGCGGTGGAGGCCGTGGCATGGGTGGCGGCGGCGGTCGTGGTATGGGCGGCGGAAGAGGACGGGGTGGAGGATGGTAAATGGAAATATGTGTTATAAGCGGTAAAGGGGGCACAGGTAAAACTACTGTGGCAGTAAATCTGGTACTGTCATGTGAGAAAGGTATGTTTCTGGACTGCGATGTGGAAGAACCTGACGGAAGAATATTTCTCCTTCCCAGAATTGAGCGAATAGATAGTTCTTTTATATCTGTTCCCGTTATAGATGAGAAAAAGTGTAATTTCTGCGGAAAATGTGCTGAAGTATGTATTTTTAATGCCATTGCAGTAGTAAAAAAGAAGATATTATTTTTCGAGAGACTCTGCCGCGGATGCAGTGCCTGCTGGCTTGTATGTCCTGAAGGTGCTGTTTCGGAAGGAAAAAAAGAAACAGGTGTTATAAAATCGGGAGAAGTTAAAAACCTGCGTTTTCTGGAAGGCTCCCTTAATCCCGGAGAAGAAACAGGTCATTCTATAGTATATAATATGAGGAACATGATAGATAAAAATGATACTGTAATAATAGACGGTCCTCCGGGACTCTCTCCTGTTCTTCTGGAAGCTGTGGATAAAACGGATTATGCCATAATAGTTACAGAACCGACTCCTTTCGGATTTCACGATCTGTGTCTTACTGTAGAACTGTTAGATAATCTGAAAGTACCTTATGGTGTAATAATAAATAAGGACAGTGAAAATAGTTCTATAGAAGAATACTGTCAGAAAAAAGCTATTCCTTTATTGTTAAAAATACCTTTTGATATGCAGATAGCAGACCTTTATTCCAGAGGAATACCTTTTTCTATGGAATTACCGGAATGGCATGACAAATTCAGAAATGTCCTGACTTATATAATGAAATATCACTGGAGGAAAAAGAACAACACTTCTATTAAATGGCCTTACAGTTAAAATTTTATACAAATAACTATGATTATTACAAATGAGAATAATTCTCCCGTCACGCGTCACCCGTTACGCGTCACGATTTTAAAAGAGGTAATAAATAATGAAAGAACTTGTTATTATCAGCGGTAAAGGAGGAACAGGGAAGACACTTATTACAGCTTCTTTTTCTGTTCTGAAAAAAGACTCTGTTATAGCAGATTGTGATGTTGATACACCAAATCTTCATTTATTACTCAAACCTGATATTATCTCAGAAGAAGATTATTATGGTCCAAAAGTAGCAGTTTTAAACAAGTCAAAATGTATTAAGTGCGGTAAATGTATGGAGAAAAATCTCTGCAGGTTTCACGCTATAGAAGCCGGTGAAATGCCGGTTTTCAATTCTTTTTACTGTCGCGGATGTAAAGTCTGCACCATTGTCTGTCCAACAGGTGCTATAACTCTTGAAGAAAGAAAAGCAGGGAAGATTTATAGAGGTCATGTTGAACATATGCCGGTAATTTACGGGCAGCTTTTACCGGGCTATTTAGGTTCCGGAAAAATGGTTGTTCAGATAAAAAACATGGCAAAAAATGTAGCATTGAAAGAAAATAAGGATTTAGTTATGATTGACGGTTCTGCAGGGCTGGGTTGTAATGTCATAGCAGCTCTGAGTAATGCCGATATGGCTCTTCTTATTACAGAACCTACTATGTCCGGTATAAGTGATTTAATAAGAATTTTAGAGGTAACAGATTATTTTCAAATACCTGTATCCGTATGTATAAATAAGTGCGGGATAAACAGGGAAAATGAGAAAAAAATAGTTGATTACTGTAATGAGCAGGGTATCAGAGTTTCAGGTAAATTATCCTTTGACAGAGAACTGGCTGTGAATAATAAAGGTGAAATACCTCTGATTTCATCACCTGAAAGTAATCTTTCAGAAGATATCAGGAATTTATGGCATGAAGTTTTCATGTTACTGAAATGAAATATTTCTATTTACCTTCCGTAAAACAGGTCACAATTAACCATTGAAAGGAAATAAATTATGATAATAAGTATAGCAAGCGGTAAAGGAGGAACAGGTAAAACTACTGTAGCTACAGCTCTTGCTCAGGCTATTGGAAATGTTCAGTTTCTGGACTGTGATGTAGAGGAGCCAAATGCCCACCTTTTTTTAAAACCTGAAAGAGAACATATTGAAACTGTATATGTCTCCGTACCTGAATTTGACAGAAATTTATGCACTTACTGCGGTGAATGCGGAAAAATCTGTCAATTTCATGCCATAGTATCGGTAAAGAAAAGTATTCTTTTATTTCCTCAACTATGTCATTCCTGCGGCGGATGTATCAGAGTATGTCCTTCAGGTGCTTTAAAAGAAGTGAAAAGGGAAACAGGTGTTATAGAATCAGGCAGAAGCGGTCATATCGAATTTCATCATGGTATATTAAATATAGGGGAAGCTAAAAGTCCTCCTCTGATTAAAGAATTGAAGAAAAAGATAAAGAATAATGTACCGGTTATACTGGACTGTCCTCCGGGAACGTCCTGTCCTGTTGTCGCATCTCTCAAAGATACCGATTATATTTTACTTGTTACGGAACCGACTCCTTTCGGATTAAATGATCTGAAACTTGCTGTCCATCTTGTCAGATCTCTTAATATACCTTTCTCTGTAATAATAAATAGATCTGACACGGGAGATAATAGAGTAAAAGAATACTGTGTATCGGAACATATAGATGTATCCATGGAAATACGTGATGACAGAAAGGTAGCAGAAGGTTATTCAAGAGGTGATACACTCCTTGAGACTCTTCCTGAATTAAAAACAGAATTTATAAAGCTTTTTGAGAATATAAAGAGACGTTTTAAATGATAAATATTGTGGAGGTGAATAACAGATGACCGTGATAGAAAAAACTACAGGGGAAGATAAAAATATAACAAAAAATATCTCTGATAATGTTCCAGATGAAAATATTTTTATAAAGAATTTCCTTTATTTTTACAACACTCTGGATAAAGAAGAGATTGAAAAAGATATAGAAAAACTCCGAAATATTTATCCTGAAAAAAAAGATGATGAACTCGCACTGGTGTGTATAAACAATTTTGCAAAGAAAAATTCCTTCTGGGGAGGATTGAGCGCCATGCCCGGCTGTATACCGGGTCTTGGTACTGTTATGCAGGTAGGTACAGCCCTTGCAGACAGTTTTGCTCTTCTGAGATCTCAGACTGTTCTTATACTTGCCATAGCTTCTCTTTACGGATTTAATCCTT
>CALARM010001028.1 GCA_937888925.1 uncultured Synergistia bacterium
AGTCCCTCAAGAACTGCAATGAAATCCCCTGTAGAACTTGAAAAAATCTTTATATTACGGGGATAGATAACTACTAAGAAATTTCCGTCAGGAGAAGAAAAGATTTTCTGTGCCTTTATCAAGCTGGCTTCCAGAAAAGTACGGACACATCTGCCACGGAGAATATCCCATATTTTTATTTCTACTTTTGCCGTACGGCCTGTCTCTACATTTGCAAGAGATATAAAAGCTTCATTGGATGCAAAACAGATAGAATCTATTGCTCCGCAGTGACCTTCAAAGGTTTTCAATAATTTTTTATCTTCTGTATGCCATACATTTATAGAAGACGGAAAAGAAGTTTTTGGGGATGCAAAAAATTTACCATCAGGTGAAAAATCAGTACAATCAAAACAATCATCAGGTGTATAATAATTTCGTATAATAGATTTTTTTTCAATATCATATACCTTGAAGTTTTTCCTCGAGTCAATACCAAGGAGCATTGTCCCATCCTGAGAGAATTCTATTTTTTCATCTCCAATGAGTGCAGGTATAGTCTCTATCTTATTGATTTCATTAATTTTTACTGTATTTCTGTCGGACATATTGAGAATCGTGACGCGTAACGGGTGAGCGTGACGCGGGGTTTGTTATGACTGTTAATTAAATAGACAAATTATTCAAGTCCCATCTGTTCTTTCCAGGTACTTTCAAGGTCATCCAGATTTTTCATCAATTCATCGAGATCCGCATCTATTCTGTTACCCCTGTTTAATTCCACACCAACCTTCAGCTTGTCTTTTACTCTGGTTTTAAACTCTATTATCCTCATTACCATAGAGGGACATACCTTGATGTCAAAACCCATGACCTGTTCCTCCTTTTTTATCGTAACGCGTAACGCGAGGATTAACTGCGTTCGGGTATGCTGAATAATTTCTGCTTATGTATTACATAATTATATCATAAAAAATAAAGACATCAAAGAAATTTATTGAAGGGGAAATTGGTGTTTTATGGAAGTAATAAAAAATAATATATAAAACATTCGGGAGTAAATAATGAATAATTTTCATATAGAAAAAAATAGCAGAAATCCAAATCTCTTTCTTATAAAATCCCTCGATGGAGAAACATATACTGTTACTGTTTCTGACGACCTTTTTGAAAGTCATAAATGTACCTGCACAATCTATAAAAAAGAAGGGGATTGTGTCCACATACAATCTGTAGTGGAAAAAATAAACAGAGGTGAGGAAATAGAGGAACAGATAATATATCTTGATGTAGAAACACAGTTTCTTGCAGAGGATGTAGGGGGCTGGAATAATGCGGAAAAAATGAAGGTGGCCATTGTTGTAATATACAGCAGCAGAGAAGATGAATTTTATCATTATAGAGAAGAAGATATACCGTCTCTTATAGATAAGCTGAAGGAAGCCTCACTGATAGTAGGTTTTAATATTAAAAAATTTGACTACCGTGTCATACAGCCCTATGTAGAAAATTTTTCTCTTCTATCTCTGCCTACCTTTGATATGCTTGAAGAGATTTATAAAAAACTCGGCCATAGAATAAGCCTGAACGAACTTGCAAAGAGTACCCTGAATATAGAAAAAAGTGCCGACGGCCTTCAATCTGTAGAGTGGTTTAAAAATGGTGAGATGGATAAAATAATTGAGTACTGTAAAAAAGATGTAGTAATTACCAGGGATCTTTTTCTACATCTCAGAAAATACGGTTCCCTGAAATTTCATGACAGAAGAAACGGCAGAATGAAAAGTGTAAGTTTATAGTTGAGAGTTTAAAGAACTCTCAACTATAATTTTCCTTTCCATTTCATTTATTCTTTTCTTGATTTCTTCAATGTCTTTTCCGTCTGACATATTCATATAGATTTTCATCTCTTTTATGGCTTTTTCATAATTTTTCTGTTTTTGATGGAGTACTCCGAGATTGAGATGGGCTTCTGCAAGGTTATCATTTATTTCTATTGCCCTGAAATAACATTCTCTGGCTTTATCAAGCATGTTGAAATCATTGTAAACTGCTCCGAGATTTGAGTAGGCTATGGCATAATCCTCTTTTAAATCAATTGCTTCTTTATATTGTTCCATTGCTTCAGATAACATTCTTTTTTTATAATAAATATTTCCCAGATATAAATGAGCTTCTGCATAGTCAGGTTTTTTCTTTATAGCCAGCTTGAACAGTTCTTCTGCTTTATAATGCAATTCTTTATTATCATA
>CALARM010001029.1 GCA_937888925.1 uncultured Synergistia bacterium
CAGGTACTGTAAAAATATATAATGATACAAGGGATTTTGTTACTCTCGATAAAGGTGATATGTTCGGTGAGTTAGGAGTCATTTCAGACAGAGATAGATCCCTTTCTGCCATAGTAATGTCTGAAAAATCTGATATGTATGTGATTTCTAAAAGTGATTTTCTCTATATGTTAGAACGTTATCCCGTGTTAATTACCAATCTGGAAAAAATTCTCTGCCATCGTCTGGAACAGGCTACGGTCAGACTTATTAATTATCTCAGAGATTATTCTGTTTCCAGAGATATTGTTATCAAAAAGAAATCGGATTTGCCCGGTGTTATACCTCTTTTTAAGGTTCTATCCGGCACCGATATGGAAAAACTTTCTTCCAGAATTAAGTTGAAAAAATATTACTGGAATACTGTTTTATTTAATGAAGGCGACATGGCAGACAATGTTTATATAATCAAAACAGGTGAAATAAATATATATAAACATCTGGACGGAGGTCATATAAGGGAATTTTCAATTCTTACAGACGGAGATGTCTTCGGTGAAATGGGGGTGATCTCAGATACTTTCAGGAGTTTATCTGCAAAGGTAGCTTCGGAAAAAGCCGAACTTTATGTTATTTCAAAGCATGATTTTCTTTATATAATGGAAGCTTATCCTGATTTAAGTCTTAACCTGGCAAAGATTCTCTGTGAGAGAATAAATAATAATACGGAAAAACTTCTTCATAGTATTAATAAGAAGCGTGACACGTAACGCGTAACGCGCACGTTCATTATTTTAAAAGGGAGGTCTTTATAAATGAGTATTAATAATATTAACCTGGAAAAAACAGAGTTCCTTATTGATCTGGAAAGGAATATGTTTTTAGTGCCAGAAGAATTATTAAAGGGTTACCGGATCACTATAGAGGAAAAGAAAATTCCTTCAGAAAATGTTATTTCTCAGGAGGATAAGAAATATGAATATGACACAGTATATACTTTCAACAGTAAAGGTGTCTACGAAATTCCATGTAAAATTGCAGCAGACCATGTTCTGGACAATCAGATGAGACAGAATGTTGCAGATTACATTTATAACAAAAAGTGGTCAGATATTAAACCGGCAGAAGTAAATATGATAGGTCTTTTCCTTTATGATTTTCTCAAAGCCGATAATCAACATGGTGCAGATGTAACAGGTTATCAGATGGGTATGGTGTCAAATTACGGATTTAATATGAATTATGGTGCATCGGGTATGAGAATGTCATCTTACAGTAAAGAAACGGAATTGTCACAGATAGCTATGGGGTTTTCTCAGTGTAATAATATCGGAAACCCTCTTAATGCTCTTGCATACGGAGGAGATAATCTATCTCTTTCACCGGGGGCACAGCAAATTTTAAACGGCGGTATGGGGGCTGAAAGTGCCGGCTATAGCCCTGAAGCCAGTATAGGCGGTACTCTGCAGAATTTAATGATGCAACAGGCCTTTAATGATTTAATGCTTCAGCAAACCCTTCAGGGTATTGCGTCAGGCGGTGCTGCAGATACGGGAGTCGCCTGCGGAGCCACAGGTGATACGGGAGAAACTTCTGAAGCAGAAACAGATACTCAGGAAACTGAAGAAACTGATGGCACTGACGAGACAGGCGAGACCGATGAATCTGAGAATACAGATGAAACTGATGAAAGTGGTGAAACTAAAAAAGCCAGCGGAGATAGCTGGTTATGGAATGATTCCGGTGAAGGTCAGGAGAGCTGATTTTATCAGGTCTCAGGGGCAGACGCATCCGTCTGCCCCTACAGGTTATATTACATCGTTTAAGGCAAATCCGTATTACTTTAAGGACTGCAAGAAAAACAATTCCGGCAAATTGTTAGAACGATCAATATCCTCGCGTCACGCATTACGCATTACGCGTCACGATATAAACTTTAACTATGATGTAGTTATTTCCTGACTGATCCTAAGTGGTGCCAGCGGTAAATATTGCACCGGTTAAATCTCTGCGTGGTGCTCTGGATCGAAAAAAAATCATATTACAAGAAAGTACAAAACGTATTTTAATATAAGCCTGGTATGATGCCAGTTATAACAGAAATAGACGAAGGCGATATTTTTTTTGCGTAAGAGCACCACGCAGAGATTTGTCAGTTATAATTGTCAAACCAGTGGGATAATTATCGCTGGTACCACTAATTACCGTAACAGGTAAAAGGGTACCCGTAAAAAGCTTCTGCCTGGCAGGCT
>CALARM010001030.1 GCA_937888925.1 uncultured Synergistia bacterium
TCTCAACCTTCAACCCTCAACTTTAAACAACTTGCCCGCAGGGCGTTAAGTTCACAGTATAGTAATTTTCATTTTTAATGCTGTAAATCAAGCATTAGATAAAATTTTATCTACAGGCATTTATCTAAATAATTTAATTGACTAACTATCGTAGTTAGTGTATATTCTTTAAAGAGAGATTATAACAAGGAGAGGAGTTTTTTTATGAATATAGTTCCAAAACATTCTAAAGGTTTCAATTTTTCCGCTCTATCAATAACAGGAGCAGTTATAATTGCCATTGGTTTTATTATAATTATTATTCTTGCTTCTACAATTTACTATGTACCGCCGGGGCATGTAGGGGTTCTCATTTTTAAAATTCCACCTGCAGGTAATACGAAAGGTATAGCAGATGTGTCATTGAATCCCGGTTATGGCATGAGAAATTTTATTACCCAGGATGTTATAGTATATCCTGTTTATATGCAGACTATTATTCTATGTAAAGCTACAACAGAGGGTTCTCCTGCGAATGATGAGATAAATGTAAATTCTACGGAGGGACAGCCCATAAGCTGTGATGTTTCTCTTGCTTTTGAGCTGAACCCTCAGAAGGTTCCTGAACTTTATGTGGCTTTCCGTCAGCCTATACAAAATATTACTCATGGATTTGTAAAACAGGCTATAAGACAGTCCATGCAGGAAGTGGTAGGTACAACCAGAATAGAAGATTTTATCGGTAAAGAAAAGGCTTCTGTAGTTATGAGAGTACAGAAGGTTCTCCAGGAAAGACTTGGTGAATACGGATTTGTGGTAAAACAGTTCACGCTCAATGAAATAAGGGCGCCAAAGACAATTATGGAAGCTATAGAACAGAAAAATGCTGCAGTTCAGGAAGCCCTTAAAGCTCAGAATGAACTTCAGAGAAGGAAGTTTGAAGCAGAACAGAAGGTCATTGAAGCGGACGGAGAAGCAAAAGCCATTCTTACGAAAGCAAAATCCCAGGCTGAAGCAAACAAACTCATTTCCCAGTCTATAACACCTGTTCTTATAAAATATGAATCAATAAAGAAATGGAACGGAATTTTACCCCAGGTAAGCGGAGGTGCCACGCCTTTTATTGATATGAGGGAGCTGACCGTCGGAGGAGAAGCAAAATAAGGTTCTGTCTGGAAATAACTACATCTTATATGAAAATAATGAATTCTTATGACACTCACGACTCACTGATAGGGCATTCTTTTTATAAATTCATTCTTTTCATGGCTGCAGTGTGAACATTTATATATAATATTTATACCATATCCTGGCTGTTCTTCTTCTGCATATTTTTTTAGCTTTCGTTTTTTACACGACGGACAGACTGAAGGAATTAATTCCAGAATTTTAAAGAAGAGCGGTACAGAAAGGCATATAAAAAAAAATATAAGGCACGGGATTAAGTAATTCATATGGCCTGTTCTTCTTCCATCTATTACCTGCAAACATAATCTGTAAGCGGCGAGTATGTTATTTCTACTCACCGCTCACTGTTTACTATTTACCATCTTTTTTTATTTCAAATACAACAGAATATTCCGTAGGGCCTGTATATGCTCCCAGGCATTGTCCTGCATTAAGTTCTTTCCCGTCTAAATAAACTTTTAACTTCATATTTTCTTTTGGCCATGGCATTACTCTGATATCATAACTGCAATCTGCTCCTGCTTTTAACTCTACAGAACCTGGAACATTTGTTTTGAAGGATTTTGAAGCAAAACCTGCTTTACCCGGAGATTCTGATTTTATAAACCCGCTTACTTCCGTTGCCCCTGTTCCTTTAAATTCAATCTTAACATCATGCTGGTTCGGAACACTGCTGCCGCAGCCATAAAACATAGCCACCAGTACAATGGATAAACATAATAACAGCACTTTTCTCATTTTATCACCTCCTTATAGACCGGTTGGTAAATCTATAAATTTGTAATCAATGGAAAATTTTTCACATACATGTTTTGCCAGTAGATTAACTCCTGTTTTTTCCGTATTATAATGACCTCCGAATAGTACATTTATTTTATTTTCTTTTGCAATCCAGTAACTGGAATGAGATGGTTCTCCTGTTATATATAGATCGAGTCCTTTTTCTATTGCCAGGGAGATCATATATATAGCACCTCCCGATACAAAAGCCAGTTTTTTTATTTCTTTTTTGCCGAAATCCCACAGGGTAATGTCTTTACCCAGTACAGTTTTTATTTTTTCCATAACCTCACTGAGAGGTTTTTCTTCAGGAAATTCTATTATACTGGTAAGATCAAATTTCTCTGTTTTAAATTCATCCCATCCTGCCAGTTTATAAAATCCGTAGTTGTTTCCCAGTTCTTCATGACTGTCGAGGGGCAGATGTGATACATAAAGAGCACAGTTTTTCTTTATTAGTGAACGAATTATTTTATAGATACGACCTTTTATCGCCAGGGGCTTTCCCCAGAAAAGTCCGTGATGGACTATAATTAAACTGTCCGGAGAACATTGACTTACAAGTTCATCAGATATATCGACACCTGCATATATCCTTTCTATATCTCCGCTGTTTTCTATCTGAAGACCGTTCAGACTCTTATCTTCAATGTCTTTTATATTAAGAAGATTGTCCATATAATCAGTTATTTTAAACAGGTTCATTGTGTTCGTCTCCTTTAATTGCTGTGGTGAGCATAAATCTCTCGTGACGCGTAACGCGTAACCCGTGACGGGAGGAAAACCTTTATTACATGTTTATGCTCACGTCAGTATAATTATAAACGGTAATTCTTTATCAATAAAATCCGTATTCTCCGCAGAAACCCAGTAAAGCA
>CALARM010001031.1 GCA_937888925.1 uncultured Synergistia bacterium
TCCTCTCTGCTCTTCTGGTTATTTACAGCCACAGAGCCAATATTAAGAGATTACTGAGCGGTACAGAAAGTAAATTCGGGAAAAAGTCAGCAAAATAATTTTATTTATGTTGTGTTATATGATATAATATTTTATATTTTAACTAACAGGCATGACCGGAGCGGTCACAACCAGATATGAAAATGAATAGACAGTGAAGCATAAGACTTCATCATTTTTATATAAATACTCTGCATTAGTGTAAAGCATTACCAATTTTTCAAATAGCCGAGGTGTAGTTGTGATTAAGTGTTGTCTTGAATGTGGTGAGAAAAATAGGGATATTGCAAAATTCTGTAAAAAATGTGGTAAATCTCTGGCTATTAAGAGAGAGACTCATGGTACCAGAGGGTATGCTTTACGAAAAAATGTTGTTTTGAGAGAAAGATATATTATAGAGAAGCTCATTAAGGCAGGAGGTATGGGAGCTGTTTATAAAGTGGAGGATTTACATATGAAAAAATTCTCTGCCGTTAAAGAACTCAGGCCTTACTGGATTGATTCGGAGCAGGAAAGTCGATATCTTATCAGAAAATTTAGAAGTGAAGCCAATTTATTATCTCAACTTCATCATATGGGCCTTCCCAGGGTAACAGATTATTTTATAGAAGAAGATCGTTATTATCTGGTAATGGATTTTATAGAAGGATGTGATTTGCAGACTTTACTTACTGAACAGGGTAATCCCGGCCTCCCTTACAGAGATGTGCTGAACTGGGGAATTGAAATCTGCGAAGTTCTCGAATATCTTCATAATTATGTTCCTCCTGTTATTTATAGAGATCTTAAACCTTCCAATATAATGATCAGAACGTCAGACAGTAAAGTAATATTAATAGATTTTGGTATAGCCTGTGTCATTCAGCCGGATTTAAATGAATCTCAGAGAACCAGGATAGGCACCATAGGTTTTATGCCTCCTGAACAATATATGGGTAAGCCTGTCCTTGCCAGTGATATATATGCTCTTGGTGCTACTCTCTATAATCTTTTTACCGGCATCAAACCATTACCTTTTATTCAGCAAACGTTTGAAGGTACGAACATTTCTGAAATTACTCCTTTGCTGGAAGAAATAATAAGCCGTGCCCTGAAGCCAAATCTCAGTGAAAGATATAAAAAAGTCAGTGAAATAAAACAGGATCTACAAAAGGTTTTAAATCATTTATCTTCTTCATCTTCTGCAGATGTGAAGGACGAAGATAGCTATGAAGATTTTAATAAACCGGCAGAACTGGATCTTGAAGAACTTGCTTTTGATGAAACCCCTCCATGTGATTTTTTTGTTGACAATGAAGGGGTAGATATAAATATTGATGATGATTTCTGGGAAGACTTTACCTTTGAAGAGAAGTCATTATTATTTGATGCTGAAGATGACCTCATATCAGATGAGATTCCTCCTGAGAAAGAAAAGAAATTTGATACTGGAGATGTGGAGTATACAGATGAGATTCCTCCTGAAGAAGAGAAGGGATTTAATACTGAAGATGTGGAGAATATAGAGGAACTGATATTAGAAGAGATTCCCCTGGAAGAAGAAAAGGAATTTGATACCGGGGATGTGGAGAATACAGAGAAACTGATATTGGAAGAGATTTTCATACGAGAAGGGAATGAGAAAGAAATAGTATGGGATTACTATAATAAGGCACTGGATTTGATAGATAAGCAAAAAATTCATGAAGCCATCGAATTATGTGAGAAAGCTCTTTCGATAGATAATGAATTCCTGGAAGTTTATTATACACTGGGAAGTATTTATAAAAAAGTTAACCGATCCGATCTGGCAGTAGAAAGTTATAAGAAGTACCTGGCTTTAAAGCAAAAAAAGACTGCAGAAAAGTTAAAAGGAAGAAAACCGGAAGGCCTTCCTGAAGAAATGAAGAAAGAAAAAAGAGACCATAGTAAAGGGGATAAAGTTAAAAAAATAACAAAAGAATCTATATCTCTTTCTGAAATATTAGAAATATCTCAGAGAATTATTGAGAAAACTGAGCTTTCCAGAGATATTATAAGACCTGTTGCCCGGAAGGTTAAATCTGAGGTGCATGAAGAAAAGAGAACGTCACTTCAGAAGGAAGTTCAGGCCGGAGAGATTCATGTTACAGAAGAAAGTAAAACGCCGCAGATAAAGACAGAGGATTTAAAAAACAATCTTTCTTCGGCAAAAATGTTAACAAAACAGGGACAGTTTACAATGGCAATAGGAGAATACCGTAAAATTTTAGATAATAATCCTAATATGACAAATATATATATAAATATGGCAGAGGTCCATAAAAAGGCCGGAGAGTTTAAACCTGCTATAAAAAATTATGAGAAGTATCTTAATATTAACCCTGATGACCTGAATATTCATTTTGAAATAGGTCTTTTATATAAGATAATCGGAGACAGAACACAGGCGATAAGGCATTTTGGCATATGTATAAACAAAGATGCCGGCACCAGCCTGACTAAAAGAGCCAGAAGGTATATTGAAGAAATAAGAGACCTGACAAAAGATTGATATTTTATATATAAATGAAAATTAATTAAATGTCTCAGGTTTTGGGTTCCGGGTTCTGGAGCTTCTTAACCCATAACCCATCACCCTCATCAATTAATAGATTTATGAAATCAATTATAATTTCCAGTAGAAGTAAATCTACCTGTCATAAAAAAACACAATCCTTGATAGCAATTTGGTACAAAGTGATTTACATATATTTTTTTAAATGATATAATAATAAAACTTTATTTGAGTTTCGAAAGGAGAAATTTATGATAACTACGTCTGATTT
>CALARM010001032.1 GCA_937888925.1 uncultured Synergistia bacterium
AAGGCTGTAATGCTTCAGTATTCACTTTATTCGCTACAGGAGCCATTATAAAAAAGGTCAGAAAAATAGCAAGCCCCATCAATACCTGTGTCGGAGGCACCTGTTGAGTCCCAAGAGCACTTCTTATAAAGGACAGTACTATGGCAACCCTTATAAAGGAAGTCATCATAATTAAAAGGTACGGAGCCAGAGTAAGAATACTGAGTGCTGCCAGTATCTGAAAAGGCAATGCGACTCCTGTATCCTTCGGAATCACTGCTTCTCCTCTTTTTTCTTCTCCACCTTTACCTCCGTTTATATTTACATCTATTTTAGGGAAATTAAAGAGTAAAGGATTTTTACCTGTCGAAGAGCTCTCTTCCTGGGCCTGTGCCACTTCCACATTTATCAGAAATAAAGAAGAGATAAGAAAAATAAGGAAAATGATAGAAACTACTGAAAAATACAATCTGTTTTTCATAGTCCCCCTCCTATCTATTTTTAGTATCCCGTGTAAAAACAGATGCAAGGCCGTAAAGACCAAAAGTCTGGAAAATTCTTGACAATATACCGGCCTGTCCCCTGTTATTATTATTCATAATATTGCTGAATTCTTCTTTAAAAGCAGATTTATTTTCTTCAGGAGAAGCATTTATTTCCGGTACGGTAAAAGCATCAGGTTCAAATTCCTTGAGAAGGGTTATTTCTTTTTCAGTAGCACCTACGAGCAAAACCCTGGTACCGACTTTTACAAGAGATAAAAACAATGTTTTTTGAGGTTGAAGCTGAACCTGTTCCATTACAAATAAATTCTTTTTCGGCTGAGGAATTATACCTGCACCTTTTGCATAAAGAAGTTTTAATACTACATAAACAAGAAGACAGACAATACCAAGACTGGTTATCATATTAAGAATTCTTGTCAGAAATCCTGCGGCATGGGATGTATCAACAGGTTCTTTTGTTCTCTCCTGATAAGCTTTATTGGGGTCTTCACTGTCATAATTAAGATTAAGTTCTTCCGATGATGGAGTTATTTCAGGAACAGGAGTAGATTTATCAGATTTGTCAGGTTTTTTTTCTGCCGCAGAGGGAGTACCGGAAGATGCAGGTGTCATAACTGCCGCAGAGGGAGTACCGGAAGATGCAGGTGTCATCGCTGCCCCATAAGAAATATGTGAATAACACAGGAAAATCAAGAGTATTAATAAAAAAAATCTTTTCACGGGATAAATCTCCTCTTCACCTTAAGCGTAACGTATTACGAATTAACCCTTTATTATAACAGTCGTAACATAATTCAAAATCTTCCGTATTTTTTCAGAGGATCTAAAATCTTTTAATATTTCCTGCCAATAATACCATTTACCCTGACTCCATAACATTCATCTACTGATACTACTTCTCCCCTGGCTATAAGCTTCGAATTCACCCTTACATCTACGGAATCCATTGCAAGTTTATCCAGTTCAACGACAGAACCGACCTGAAGGTTTAATATTTCACTTACAGGTAAATTAGCTCTGCCGAGTTCTACAGCAATTTCAAGAGGTATTTCTCCGAGAACCCGGAGAAAACCCTGAGAAGAATTATCCTGAAATCTATTATCACTGTAATCAAAACCCGGTGACTGTTCATCATAGTCTTCATAGTCATACATAACATGTTCCCCCTGTTAACCTGTTGCTATTTCCGTTATTCTAACGCCAAAATAATCATCAATTGCCACAACTTCTCCTTTGGCAATTAATTTATCATTAACGCGTAAATCAATGGGATCATCTGCTATCTTATCAAGTTCTATTACTGCTCCCACACCGAGTTTCAGAATATCCTTAACAGGCATTTTGGTTCTTCCCAGTTCTGCTACAACCTGCAGGGGAACATCAATTAAAATATCTATAGTATTCTGTCCTTCAGACTGACCGCTTACATCTCCAAGAGGTGCAAATTGAACCTGTCTTACAGTTTCTTCATCTCCGTCGAAAAAATCATCATTTCTCCTCAAATTCCTCATCTCCCTCCTGTACAACTTTACATATCTGTAAAGCTACTTTCTTTTCCCTCACTCCCGGACGTCCAAGAAATTTGGTTTTTCCCTGTATTTTAACCCTCAGGGCATTTTCTATGGACGTATTCAGCCTGACCACATCACCGACACCTATATTTACCAGATCCTGAAACATTATTTCCGATCTCCCCAGTTCCACTACAATACCTATCCTGGCAGATTCGAGTATGGCAGGATTGGAAGTAATAGATTTCTGTCCCTTAACGGTAGTGGTTTTTGTAAGAAGATCAGGTGCTTTAACTTTCGGTATAACAGGCTTAAGAAATTGAAGTGGTAAACATATCTTCATATCTCCGGGCATCTCCCCTATTCTGACCCGAAAATTGGCTATCGCCATAGGCTCATTCGGTGAATAAAGTTGAACTGCCTGAGGATTACATTCCATTTTCTCATGTTGAACAGTAAATTCTTTTATTTCCTTGAAAGCTTCCGTAAACTGTCCCAGAACCTTCTGAATTAATTTGCAAAAAATAACCTCTTCCAGTTCCGTAAGTCTGTTATCTTCGGAAATCGGCTGTCCTTTACCACCGAGGAGTCTATCCAGTATGGATAAACAGAGCGGAAATTCAAGAAAAATTACTCCTCTTGCATTAACCCCTTCTATAGTAAAAATATTCAAAGCAGAGGGATCTACCAGAGAATGAGTATAAACATCGTAACTTACATAATCATTGTTTTCCCACTTGACCTGAACCCTTAAACGAAGAACTGATACGAATAAAGCAGTAAGTAATTCTGCGAAATGACTCAATACCTTTTCAAGGAATCTCTCCTGATCAAGGGCGAGTTTTTCAACTTTTGTAAAATCATACCTGTCTACTTTTCTTGAAGGACCGGCATAACCTTTACCTGATGCCTGGGCTCTGGCCCTTTCAATCTGAGGTATATTTTTCAAAGGTTCTTCATAACGTTCTGCTACAGGTTCTTTGACACTGCTACTTTCTCTAACTCTACTTTTAAGACCTCTTTGCTGGCGACGATAGGGAACATCCCTCAAAGATATACCCCCTCTTTAAAAAGATTATAATTACTTTATTATAACACAGGTCTATATTATTTGTCTATGAATTTTTTAATGTGTGAAGAGTGAAGAGTGAAGAGTGAAGGGATAATAAGACATTCACCGTTCCAGGAATGAAGAATAAAAATCGTGAAATAAGTGGCCTGAAACGGGTTCATCCGGTCAGGTGTCATACTTCACGATTTTCTTACAAACAATCAGGCTGTTACCTCAAAAATTTCTCTTGTAATTCCATCACAGGTGATCTTTACAGAAGAGCCATTTTTAGCAGCCTCTGCAAGTATTTTTAATTCCGCATCTCTATCCGGTTTTATCCAGTAAAAGGCGGCTCTTGTTCTAAAAATGACATTATAATTATCATTATCCTGCCTTTTACCAATTCCCCTTACCTTTTCTTCAAAAGTAATAGTCATATGAATCGTTCTTTAGGAATGAGTTCAAAATAACTGTCGCAAATGAGGGTGTTGGGTTATGGGTGTTGGGGGTTGGGTTAAGAAGCTTAAAACTTAAAACCTAAAACCCAAAACCCAAAACCTAAAACCTGAGACAATTAATTAATTTTCATTCCTAACCTTTCACGTTATAGATATTTTAGGAGGTATTTCCTCCGGGTGATGGGCATAATACTCATCTTTAATCTCTTTGAGAGCTTTTGAATATTCCTTCATTGTATCTGTTGTGACATCAAGACTTTCTTCAAAGGTCTGATTTTCTCCGTCAGATTCAAGAGGGCCGAACTGAGGAGCTCTTGTAATATCAACCTTGATCTTCAAATCTTTAGAGCGCATCATGCCTATCCATTCTTCTGCCTTGAGAGGATGATCGGCCATGGACGGGTCTATAATATAGCCTTCTATTTTTTCTGTTTTCGAATCTTTTGCAAAGGTAATAGGAGCAACATGGTACCACCATTCGGCATTCATAAATTTATTTTTGGCTGTAAGCATACCTCCTCCATACAGATTCTCTATCATTACAAACATTTTGCCGCAATTAATATTATCTTTCATCATAGTTTCACACATATGATGAGCTCTGGCATAACATCCGTCAACAATATATTCAAAAGGAACTTCCGGATCAGAAGCAAGTTTTTTAAATTCTTCCTTCAATTCCGCCAGTGAAGGTATTCGGCCATTCAGTTTTGAAACATCCTGAACATTCTGCATTCTGGCGCCGGTGCCAAGTTTACCTATAAGGTCTTTCATATACCCTGTCTGATTGAAGTCAGTATCAGAAGGAGTTTCATGGAAACTCTTTTCTCCTGTTAAAAAAGAAGTCAACTCTCCGAGATCAAATTTTTGTTTATCATCATCTAACATGGTAATAAACTTCGGATTATCCGAAGATTTCCCTTTAATATTACCGGCAGCAGTTGTTACAGCTTCTTTCAACACTTCCGCACGGCGAACATGTATATCTGCAGAAGGTCTTTTAGGAATTTCTTCATGAGAACCTATAGAACATAGATCTTTCGGGGATATAGAAAGTGTTTCTTTTTCCAGTTTTATTTTACCGGCAGGAACTTTTATATCCGGAATACTCAGAGGCCTGATATTTCTAATAACATCTCCCATTCTTATCACCTGTCTTTTCTAAAAAATATATCTGATTTATATTATATATTTTTATTTTTAAATTAACATATGGTAAATGTTAAAAAAATGTTAATTTTTTTTCAACTATGGAACAGTCTTTCAGGCTCTAAGAATCAGCAAGAAAATATCTACATCATAGTCACAGTTTATATCGTGACACGTAACGCATAACGCGTGACCCGATAATACTAATTGTTCTAACAATTTGCCGGAGTTGTTTTTCTTGCAATTCTAATTACCGTAACAGGTAAATTGGTACCCATAAAAAGCTTCTGCCTGGCAGGCTCTGGAGAAGAAAAATTAGTTTTTTATATAGAATTAAAAATTAAATAAGGGTTAATTTATTGTCTGTAAAACAAATTATATAAGGCAAATTATTTTTCTTCGTAAGAGCCTGTCAGGCAGAAGCTGATAAAATGGTTACGAACTTATTTGGAGCGGTACTAAGAACCGGTTATTTAAGGATTACGACTTTTTATCATTGGAAGAGGATCCCAGTAATCCTCATCGGATCTGTTATTTTTTATTTCCTTCTTTTCATACTTCTCTATGAGAGGCTTTTCTTCTATACCTTCATTGCTCTCTTTTTCCGGGAGCTTCCCATCAGATTGTTTATCCTTTTCCACTAAAGGCTCTTTACCGGTATTGCCATCTTTTTCCAGAATCTTTCCTTCAGTCTTTTCTTCTTTCTCTGAAACAGCTTTCACTTCTTTCCCTGTATTTTTCTCTTCACTTAAAATATTCTCAACAGTCTTTTTCTCTGTGTCTCTTTCTTCTATAAAAGTATTCTCCTCTCTTCCCGAAACCACATAGTCTTCTCCTATCTTCTGTGCCATCTCATCTATTCTTACAAATCTATACCCGTTTTCCCTCAATCTCCGGATAATAGCCGGTAATGCATTGATTGTCTGTTCCACTCCGTCATGCATCAGAACAATTCCACCGGGAGAAATTCTATATAAAACCTTATCTTCTATGACTTCTTCCCCCGGTTGTTCATAATCACCGGAATTATCAGTCCAGAATACGGTAGAAAGACCTGCCCGGGAAGCAGAATCAAGAACTATTCTGTCATAATTTCCTCCGGGAGGACGGCAGAAAAAGACATCAATATTAAGGATGTATTTTATTACATTATTACAGGCCTGCCATTCTAAAACAGCCTCGTCTTCAGATAAGGTAAGCAGATTTTTATGATGATATGTATGATTGGCAATTAAATGGCCATTGTCGTATATATCCTTCAGAAGGTGGGGATATTTCTCTGCCATAGAACCTACTACAAAAAATGTAGCTTTTACATTATATTTTTCCAATATATCCAGAAGCAGTAAAGTATAATTCAAATGGGGGCCGTCATCAAATGTGAGAGCTACAGTTTTTTCTCCTCTTTTATCTTCTGTTATATCATAATAAAGTCTGGATTTTTTCAGGGTTCCATACTGTATTTCCTTTATTGCTCTAGCCAGAGGTGTTACAATAACACTGTTATCGTTCTTTTTCCTGTTATAATAAAAATTTGTCTGATTTTTACTTTTTACAATATAAGAAACAGGATTACTTTGACTGTAATTGTTTTTATCACAGCAAAGGACACATAATATAAAAATTGCTAAAAAAATACTTAATCTGGTCATATAAAGCATAAATTTGATCCTTTATAATTAATCATGACGCATAACACGTGATCCGTGATGCGTAATAAACATGTTTTAACTCTTCACTCTTCACATTTTACTTTTCACGACTCACTCTTCACTAAATTATGTCACATTTACATCCTCTTGTATTTACTATCTCAAGGCATGATTCTCCTTTAAGATCCAGAAGATTTTCATCAAACATTACAGATGGAAGAAGGAGATGACTGAGATTTTTCTCCTCTTCTGTTGCCACGAGTATATCATCAACAGTAAGAAGTCCCGTACAG
>CALARM010001033.1 GCA_937888925.1 uncultured Synergistia bacterium
GATCAATTATACCATATATAATTTTCATCAGGTGCCAGCTTTACTGCTTTATCATAGCATTTTTTGGCTTCATCATATTTTCCCTGATGATATAAAATAAGTCCTTTTTGATACCAGCCTTCTGCAAATTTCTGATCAATTGCCAGTGCTTTATCACATAATTTCATTGATTCTTCGGTATTTCCCTGGAAATATAAAATCATACTCTTATAATACCAGGCATCTACAAACTCCGGATCAAGTTCCAGTGATTTATCGATAGCTTTTAAAGCTTCTTTAAAGTCTTTCAGATAACACAGAGACATACCTTTTGTAAAATAGGCATTTGCAGAATTGGGGTCAGCCTTTATGGATTTATCGGCAAAATCTTTCGCTTCGTTATATTTATCCAGAGACAGTAAAACCATTGCTTTACCTGAATAAGCCAGAGAAGGGATTAGAGTTGAAACATCTTTTCCGTCTTCCATCAACTTAATGGCTTTATCCATATATTCCAGTGCTTTACTGTATTCTCTTTTAGAACTGTAGACCATACCTTTGTAAAACAAACTAAAACCATGATTCGGTTCATTTTCAATCGCCATGTCAAACCATTCCAGAGCCTTACTCCATATACCTTTTCTGAAATACTCACACCCTTTTAAAAACCATTCGTCAGAAGTCTGGGATCTTTCCGGTGTTTTCTCAATGTTTCCGAGAGCTTTTTCTTTATTAAAACATTCCTCTCCTTCTTTATATTTACCGAGCTTTTTAAGCGCTTCTCCTTTATTATGCCATGCAATGGCGAAATCAGGTATAATAGCCACAGTTTTATCAAAACATTTAACTGCTCCTTCATAATCTCCAAGCCTGTATAAAGCCATACCCTTCGGGTACCATGGACATACATATTTCTCTCCTACAGTATTGGCACCGTATAAACTTTCCGGAGCTACTTCCAGAACTTTATCGAAGTATGTTACAGATTCTTTATATTTATCCTGATTATACAGGGTCAATCCTTTAAAATACCATACATCGGAACTGCCTCCTGTTATTTTTATCAATTCATCAAAACACGATGAAGCTTCATCATATCTTTTTATTTTATATAAAGCCGTACCTTTACGAAACAATGCGATTTCACATTTTCCGTCAGAAGTTAAAACTTTATTAAAAATCGAAATAGCCTTTTCATAATTTCCTTCTTCCATCAAAGCATTACCTTTATTCAATAATTCATCAAAATTTTCTGCAATAACACAGGTCATTGTCAAAATAAAAATTAAAATTACGGAAAATATGCATCTATTCATTAAATTCTCTCCATTCATACATTATAAGTGAGTGGTGAATAGTGAGTTGTGAGTCAAAGGTCGCTGGATAACTCTTCACGCATCACGCATCAAGATTTCTATTATAAACCTTTTCTTTTAATAAGTAAAACATTTCAGAAGGAAATTCCTGTTATCATGTTAAATTATTATATTATAAATTATATTGGAGGTATTATTATGAAAAAATCAACTTTCTTATTACTGGCAGTAATAATTATATCAATCCTTCTCCCTGCCATAATTCTGGCAGAAAATGAGATAAAGAATTTCAGCACACTTGTAATATACATAAAAAACAAGGAATATAATAAAAAATCTGTTTATCAGAAAGACGGAGAACTATACACATCCCTTGACAGTCTGAGTAAAGCATTGAATTTTAAATATGTGTATGAAAAAAGTGAAGCAAAACTCTATGTAAATGGCGAAGAATATAAAGGAGTCTATAATGTAAAAGGAGATAAAGTATATGTCTCTCTCAAGGGCATATGTGAATCCCTTGGCTATTATACAAGTTACAACGCATCGTCAAATATTATGGATATTTCCAGTAAACCAATATCTACGATTACAACTCAGTCAACACCACAGGCAAATACAATTCCCTATACAGGCCATACGGGAGTTCAGACAGGAGGAAGCGGCACTATAGTTCCGGGAAGCGGTATTCAGGGAAAAGTTTATGTAGGGACGAACCTGAGTGATGCAAGAGCCACCCTGGGAGAAGAGCTGGGAGCAATGAATCTTAATGAAAAAACTAAAATGTATATGTTTGGAGCAAATAGTGAAATTGCGTTATTTGTCCAGTCAGATGGTATAGTAAAAATGATAATGGTAACCACTCCCGGTTATAAAACAGCAGATGGTATCTGTATTGGCGCATCTATGCAGGATGTTGTGTCTGTCTATGGGAATCAGTATTTCACAAAGGATGGCGGAAGCTTTGGAAATAAAAGTAATATGACTGCAATGGCATACTCGAACGGGATTGTATTTTTAATAGATAATACCAGTCAAAAAGTCAGCTATATTGCCGTATTTTCTTTAAACTATCCACTTTAAGAAAAGAAGGAGAAATGAATATGAGTAAAAAATATGCTATAGGAGTAGATCTGGGTGGAACCCATATTGCTGCTGCCCTGGTAGATAAATCAGGTAAAACAGGTAAGATTGTGGAATGTAATATAGCCCCTGAAGAACGAGGTGTTAATAATGTGCTGGATAAGATGGCAGAACTCATCAACAGGGTTATATCGGAAGAACATATAA
Organism: uncultured Synergistia bacterium; assembly: GCA_937888925.1. The sequence continues at coordinate 2,586 of CALARM010001033.1, forward strand.
ACAGAGAAGAAATATTCGGAGTAGGTATTGATCTTCCCGGCTTTATTGATACTATTAACGGTATATGCTATTTTTCTCCGAATTTTCCCGGATGGGATAATATAAAAGTTTCATCTATCCTCGAATCTTCTATAAATTTACCTGTAGTAATTTTAAATGATGTAAATGCTGCAGCTCTCGGGGAAAAGTTTTTTGGTGCCGGCAAGTATGTCAGCAATATAATCTGTATGACACTGGGAACAGGTATTGGTGGCGGTATTATTATAAATAACAACCTTCATCTCGGTGCTTCACAGGGAGCAGGAGAAATAGGACATATGACTATAGAACCTGACGGACCTGTATGCGGATGTGGTAACAAAGGCTGTTTTGAAGCTCTCGTAGCAAGAGGTGCCATCATAAGAACAGCGAGAGAACTTATAGAGAAACATAAAAATTCCATCCTTGCAGATGTTAAAGACCTTTCCCCTCTCTCTGTGTTCGATGCAGCAGAAAAGGGAGATGAAGTGGCCATAGAAACGTTTAAAATTGCAGGCCGTTATCTTGGTATAGGTCTTTCAAATCTCATTCTTGTATTGAATCCTGAGAGGATCGTCATAGGTGGAAGAATAGCAAATGCCCATAAATACCTGTTCCCTCCCGCACAGGAGGAGATAAAAAAGAGGGTTAAAATGTTTCCTCCCGAAACATCTCAGCTAGTTCTTGCAGAACTCGGTGCAGATGCAGGTCTCATAGGAGCTGCTGTATATGTATTTCAGAAGATGTGCGATGATTTTTAATACCAATCAAGGAGTCTATAATGAGTGAAGAAATAAATGAAGAAACAGGGGAAGAAATAGATGAAGAGAAAGAATTTATAAAGGACATTCTTCTGAGAACGGCGGAGGAAAGTTTTATTACATCCAATTACCTTCTTATAGAAGAAAGTGCCCTGAATTTTTCCTTTGATGATATAACTGAAGAAGATTTTGTAAAAGTCCTGACGGAAATGAAAGAGACTATCGGCAGAGTTCAGGAAGGCTATGAAAATGCCTATATGAATCTAGACAGATGGACTCTGGAAATTGCCACAGGCGACAGGATGTTCAGAGAAGGAATTAAGGAATGGGACGAAGGGCTGGACTATTTATTTGAATACTGTAAAGACATGGATGAAGGATATATAAACAGTGGTATTAAAAAAATTTATGAAGGTAATAAAAAACTTATCATAAATCAAAAAATTGAAGAATATGTAGACGAACAGGTAAGGTTACTTCAAAAGGAAGGTAAAGAAGATAATGTTCCTTCCGGCCAGGGAGAAAAAGAGATTTCTTATTTAAGCAGACCTACCGAAAAGCCTGTAATAACCGGTACTGTTATTCCTGTTACAGGGCATATGACATTAATTTCTAAAAAAGAGGAAAAAACAGAAGAAAGACTGCATCCAACCGGCACCGCATCTGTGCCATCAATAAAAATTTCAGATAAGTCTTTACCTTCGGAAACTGTCATTCCCCTGCAGAAATCAGAAAAAATTCAGGAAAAGAAAATTTCTTCAGACACTGTTACTACTCCTCAGAAGGTAATTTCAGAAAAAATTCAGGAAGAGGAACTCATTACGGAAACAGTCAGTCCTGGTCCAATTCAAACTTCTTCGGAATTACAGGAAAAAGAAATCTCTCAGGAAGTTATTGATAAACCGGCAGAGCCAGAAATTTCAGAAAAAGAGGAACAGGTTGAGCAGACAGAGACAGAAATTGCCGGTGAAACAATGGACGAAAAGCCACTAAAAAAAGCTATCAGAAAACCGGCAGGGCTTTCCAAAAGGGTAAGGAAAAGCAGTCATGGAGAAAGGAAAAGCTCCGATATATCTTCAGACGATGACAGAGAAAAAAAATCCATAAGAAGGCCTGCAGGATTATCCAGGAAAGCTGCCAGAAAGCAGGAAGAATGATTACCGGGACAGGTAAAATAATGACCTCCAGAGTTTCTAATCTGTCTTTCTACGAAAGCGGGAATCCAGAGAAAAGGCTAAGTACCGTAACAGATGAAAGGGTATCCGAAAAAAGCTTCTGCCTGGCAGGGTATGGAGAAGAAAAATTAGTCTTTTTTATAGAATTAAAAATTCAATAAAAGTCAACTTATTGTCTGTAAAACAAATTATATAAGGCAAATTATTTTTCTTCGTAAGAGCCTGCCAGGCAGAAGCTGATAAAATGGTCACTAAATTACCTGAATCGGTGATGAGGATAAATATTTACATTTTATTAACATATTATTATTGTTTCCTGACTATAAATTATTTATAATAAAAAAGTGATTATGTAAAGAGAAAGAAGGAATGAAAAATATGAAAATTAATACCAATCAAGCTGTAGGAGCCGGTTTGAACATAAATAAAACCGTTCCTCAAAAAAAAGAAGAAATAAAAGATCAGGTAATACTGGGCCAGGGCAATAACGACTCTATTATAATGGGAAAACCTCTGGTATCCATGAAAAGTGTTGATGGCGCAGCTGGTTTTGCAGCTGTAGCGATGGGTGCTTTTGCTGGAGGAGGGGCTCTTCTAGCAGGTATCGGTATGGCAGGGAAAGCTATTGGAGGATTACCGGGAGCAGTAGTAGCAGTAGGTCTGGCTGCCGCAGGGGGAGGACTTATGGCTGCAAGAAATAATGATCATCTTTATTATAGCAGTGACAAAAGGAACAATGTATTAAAAGGTGCTTTAATAGCAGGTGGTATTACAGCAGCAGGGGCAGCTCTCAATGATGTAAGTAAAATTGGTGCACTGGGAGCAGGAGCTGCACTGGGAGTAGGAAGTTTATTCCTTCCTGGTAAGTCTTACTTCTAAGATTTAGCAGGTTAGAGACTATCCCGGACTTTTCCATGAATATATTTAATTCCTGATTTATAAAAAGTGCCGTTGTAATTTTCGGATAGCCTCTAAAAAGTAAAGGATGAAGACGTTAACTCTTCATCCTTTATTTTTTTATTTTCCGAACAAATAGGTAAGAACCTTATCTACCCGCTGATTCCATGACCATTCACTGTGCGTGGCTCCAGGTTCTTCGTGATAAAATAATTCTTCTCCGAATTTATAGCCTTTATCTAAAAGTACTTCACCCATGGCTCTTGAGTTATCAAGTGTATCAGGAATACCATTATAATCCTTATCTGAAGGAGATTCATTTGTTCCCATATCAAGCCATACCCTTGAAGGTCCTTTTGTCTTCGGGTCTGCCGCTATTTCCTTTATAAGATATTTATCTGACCACCAGAGTGACGGAGATATAACTCCAGTGAGACCGAAAACATGTGGCAGGTTCCATCCCATATAGAGTGAACTCAATCCTCCCAGAGAAGATCCCATTATACCGGTGTCAGACGGTTCTGTTGACGTACTGTACGTATTATCTATAAAAGGTTTCAATTCTTCTGTAACAAAAGCTGCATAATTGTCCAGATTTCCTCCGCCATGGTCAGGGTCAGGAACGGGGGTATATTCACTCATACGTTCTGCCCCTCTGTTATAGATTGCCACCATAATAAGAT
>CALARM010001034.1 GCA_937888925.1 uncultured Synergistia bacterium
CCATTTTATCAGCTTCTGCCTGACAGGCTCTTACGAAGAAAAATAATTTGCCTTTTACGGTACTTAGCATAAGCATTTAATAAATGTTTTCATCAATTACGTCCCTTACTTTTTGTGCCAGTCCATATACTGAAAATGGTTTTTGAATAAAATTTACTCCTTTTTCAATTACCCCTTTATGGGCTATTACATCGGCAGTATAACCGGACATGTAAATACATTTTATACCAGGCCTGATATTCAGGAGTTCTTCCATAAGTTCCCTTCCGTTCATCTCTGGCATTACTACATCAGTTAGCAACAGGTCTATGTTACCTGTGTGATTTTTTGCTATAGTGACGGCATGTTTTGGTGATTTTGTAGTTATTACGATATAGCCGAGCTTTGTGAGAGTACTATTACAGAGGTTGAGAATAAACTCTTCATCTTCGCAGATCAATATAGTCTCTGTCCCTTCAGGCATTTTTTCTCCGATTTTCTCCTGCGTCTCCTGATTTGTTTCCTCTTTATGCCGTGGCAGATAGATCCTGAATGTTGCCCCGTGCCCTGTTTCACTGTATACATCGATAAAGCCATTATTCTGCCGGACTATACCATAAACTGTTGCCAGACCGAGTCCTGTACCACAGCCAGTTTCTTTGGTTGTGAAGAAAGGTTCGAAAATGTGTTCCATTATATCCTTCTTAATACCGCAACCTGTGTCACTTACTGTTAATAAAACATATTCACCGGAAATTAATTCGGGGTAAGAGGCAGTGTATAAATTATCAAGCGTTACATTTCCCGTTTCCATTGTTATGGAACCGATACCTGATATGGCATCGCGGCTGTTTACTACCAGATTGGCCAGAATCTGACCTAACTGTGACGGGTCGAAAAGGATTTTCCATAGATTATAGCCCGGTATCCATATCAGTTCAATATCTTCTCCGATGAGTCTTCTGAGCATATTGAGCATACCGGACATGATTTCGTTTAAGTCAATTACCCTGGGACTGACAGGCTGTTTTCTGGCAAAGGCCAGAAGCTGTCTTGTAAGCTCTGCCGATCTTTGAGATGCCTGAAGTATTTCCCTGAGCTGTGAATGTAGTTCACAGGATGGAGCAATATCCATGAGAGCTATTTCCGTATAGCCTATGATTACGCCGAGCATATTATTAAAATCGTGAGCCACTCCTCCTGCCAGTCTGCCTATAGATTCCATCTTCTGTGCCTGAAGTAACTGGGCCTGCAGTTTTTCCTTCTGCTGTTCCGCAATTTTGCGGTCTGTAATATCCCTGTCTATGCCCATAAAACCGGTACATAATCCATCACTTCCGTATACAGGAGTAACGCGGCTTTCGAGTATAACCACCTGGCCCTTTCTGTCCGTCCATTTTGCTTCAAAAGAAAAGGAAGCTTTTTTGCTATCAATTGTTCTTTGAAATAGCTCCCTTGTTGTATCGACTGTTTCTGGAACAAGGAATGTGAAAGAACTGCGCCCTGTAAGCTCTTCAGGTTTATATCCAACAATCTTTTCTGCCTGAGGACTTACATAAACAAATATGTATCGTTCATCAGTCTGCCAGACCATATCAGGCGTATTGGTAATAAGGTGGCGGAAACGTTCTTCACTTTCCCTGAGGGCATTCATTGTAATGACATTTTCCTTTATCTGTTCCTGAAGTTTTATATTGGTCTGTTTCAGTTCTACAGAACGGTCTTTTACAATTTTTTCGAGATTTAACTGGACCTGACGAAGGGTGAGATGGGTTTTGACTCTTGCAAGTACTTCTTCCGGATGGAATGGCTTGTTTATATAGTCCACACCACCTGCCTGAAAAGCTTTAACCTTATCACGTTCGTTTTCCAGAACACTTATGAATATTATAGGAATAGAACTGGTTTCCTCATTTTCTTTAAGTCTGCGACATACTTCAAAACCGTCTATGCCGGGCATCTTTATATCCAGGAGAATCAATGCAGGCAATTCAGCCTTTATACTGCGCAGAGCCAGTTCTCCGTCAATGGCAGATCTTACCTGGTAACCTGCACCGGTCAGAATATTTTCCAGAAGATTAAGATTTCCCGGATTATCATCAACCAGGAGTATATCTCCTGAATGGGAGATATTATCTGTTATGATATTCATCAGCTTTCCCTTTCAATTAATCTATCTAAAATTTCAAGCAGTTTTTTGTAGTGCCTATTTTCTATCATGAGACGAAGATCGTTATATAATCCCACTGAAATATTACGGACCCGTTCAATTACATCAAGGCAGCGCTGTTTGTTTAAAAGCTCTGCAACATGCCTTAATTCTTCAAGTAAATCGTGAGGCACGTTCCCGATCTCTGACAGATCCGGTTCCTTTATATGTCCCTCTTCATAGTCTTCCGAATATGTAAAGTTTATACCGAGATGTCTGGTCATAGTTTCGAAAATTTCCGTATCTCTGTAGGGCTTTCTTACGAAATCATCACAGCCTGCTTCCAGTATTTCCCGTCTCTCTTCTTCCATGGCATGAGCAGTGAGAGCTACAATCCTGATAGATTTATCTTCTGCTTTGATCTTTCTTGTAGCGTCCAGACCATTCATTACAGGCATTCTGATATCCATCCAGATCAGATGGGGATGCCATTCTTTAGATAACGTGACTGCTTCCAGTCCGTTTACTGCTTCACTGATTTCGAACCCTACAGGTTCAAGGAGTCTTCTCAGTAATAAGCGATTCTCAATCTGATCCTCAACTATGAGGATACGATATTTATCATGCCCCTCTGCCAGGCCTGTAACATAGCCTTTCCTTATTTCAACAGGTAGTGACTCATCCGGGGCCGGTCTGACAGGAATTTCAAAATGAAATATAGAACCTCTGCCAGGTTCACTTTCTACACCAATATGTCCGCCCATCAACTCTACATATTGTTTACTTATGGCAAGCCCCAGTCCTGTTCCTGTTTCAATAGATGTATTTTCTCCCAGCTGTACAAAGGGAAAGAAGATATGTTCTTTATCTTTCTCATTTATACCTGATCCGGAATCTTCCACTTCGAACCTTATGGTTATATTATCGGATAAAGTCGGACTGGCAGGCATTACTCTCATACATACGCCTCCGGTGTATGTATATTTAATGGCATTTCCTATTAAATTAATCAGCACCTGCCGTAATTTACCTGAATCGGCTGTAATATATCGTGGAATATGAGGAGACTGTTCAACGGTAAAAGTCAGTCCTTTTTCTTCTGCCTTTACGTACATCAGGGATTTCATCTCATGGACTATCTGAAAGAGATCAAGAAGTGTCTCTTCCAGTTCTACCCGCCCTGACTCAATCTTGGATATATCAAGTACATTATTTATTAAGTTCAGCAGATGCTCGCCACTTCCTGTAATAATATTCAGGTTTCCCATCTGTTCTTCAGTAAATCCCCTGGAATTCTTCATCAGCCGTGAAAATCCGATGATAGAATTAAGAGGGGTCCGCAGTTCATGGCTCATATTTGCCAGAAAAATACTTTTTGCTCTGTTGGCTGCTTCTGCCTGATCCCTGGCAGATACCAGTTCGTTTGTCCTTTCTTTTACAAGTTCTTCCAGGTTTTCCTTGTGTTTGCACAGTTCTCTGTTGCTTTCCTCAAGCCTTTTTCTGGCAAGTCCCGTTTCGCTCATAAGGCGGGCCAGGCGACAGTAAAAGTCCAGTGCTCCCTTTATCTGGCTTTCCGTATAAACATGAACCTTATCCAGTGAGTTCATATATTCGGTTCTGTCAAAGCCGAATTTTTCTGCCTGCCTGATAAAATAGTCCCTGTCTGGGGACTCCATAAAGAACTGGCCGGCAAAGAAATTTGCCACATGTTCTCCTTCTACGGTAATCGGTATAGCTGCATCAATCAGGCCATTTCTGCATTTATATATATTGTACAGATCTCCTTTTTTTAAACAACCTGCAAGGACTGTGTCACTTTCGAAACAACGGCGTGCTGTCTCCGGATGAACTCTGTGGAATTTCGTGCATATATCATGCCATCCTGTAGCTACCAGGACAGTGCCATCTATGTCAAGAATGGCAGTTGCCATACCTGTGGCTATACTGAAACTTTCACATAATTCCTGCAATTCTTTTATATCTACGAGGTCGGCAAATTTCATAATTCCTTTCTCCCTTATTCCTCGTTCTCTTTTTTCTTTACCGCCATAAATTTTTGAATCCTGTTATTTGTTTTATCCACAACATATACATTCTCATCTTTATCTATGGCAATTCCTTCAGGACACTCGAATTCTCCTTCTTCTGACCCTTTTGTTCCGAATTGAGTCAAAAATTTTCCCTGAGAGGTAAATTTTTGAACCCTGTTGTTGAAATCCGTTACATAGATAAATCCTTTGCGGTCTGATGCAATACCTGCCGGATAATAAAACTGTCCCGGCCCTTCACCTTTTTTACCGAATTTTTTTACAGGTTTCCCTTCTGTATTAAAGACCTGTATTGTATGGTTCGATATATCTGTTGTGTAAATATAACCTTTGTCTCCGATACATATGCCAAGGGGGCCGTACAACTGAATGACCCCGTCGGAGTTTCTGAGTTTCCACTGATTTATGAGTCTGCAGTTCGTATCAAATCTTTGAATTGAGTGATTAAATGTATCTGCTACATATAGATAACCTCTTGGCGACAGGGCAATTCCTGCAGGGCCGTACAGGGTGTAAGTCTGATTGTTGCTGTAGCCTTCAAGTTTTCCTTCTGTTATGAAATTGCCTTTCCTGTCATATTTTTCTACCCTCTGATTCCATCTGTCCATAATATAAATATTATCTGCTCTGTCTGTAATTATTCCGCTGGGAGCCGCCGGTTCTCCTTTATCCGTCCCGTGACTCGGCCATAGTGTTATAAATTTGCCTTTTGAATCAAATTTCTGGATTCTATGATTGCCTGTATCAGTGACATAAATATTTCCCGCTCCGTCTACAGTTATCCCTTCCGGGTAAGAGAATTGTCCCTTTTTATCACCTTCACTTCCCCAGGACAGGACAAATTCATAGACTTCTATTTCTTTACTCTGAATGTCTGGAATGGACAGGATGAGCATTATTGCCGGTAATATGAGAGAAATAATTAAAAAATTTTTGACCATTTTTATTAACCTCTTTCAGTCGTGACATGTAAGGCTTGACATATATGATTACTTACATTTATTATATCAGAAAATTTGTATTTCTGATATAATAAAACTTCAAAGAGGTGATTTATATGGAATTCTGGAAAGGTTTTTTAAAACAGTGGGATCAAGATATTTTAACAATATTAAAAAAATCTCAGGAAAAATTTCATGGTAAATGTTATTACAGTGATCTTGCAAAAGAAGCACTGGAGAAAGGTTGTCTCTCCTTTCCCGGGGCTCAGGAGAAAGAGATTATAGAAATAGAAAATCGTCTGAATATGAAATTACCGCCTTCCTACAGGGATTTCCTTAAAGAAACAAACGGGTGGAGACAGATTGGATTTGATGGAGAAGACGGAAGAATTTTTTCTATTCAAGAAATTGAGCTGTTTTCTGTAAAATATAAAACATCCTTTGAAGAGTGGCTTTCAGGCTATGGAGATTACAGTCCTGAAATACCTGATGAACTTTATTTTGTTTATGGTCCTGAACAGGATACGGTAAATATAAGAAATGAATATCTAAAAACTGCTCTTGCCATAAGTGAACATGTAGACAGTGCCGTTTATCTTTTGAATCCTCAGGTTAGAACATCAGATGGAGAGTGGGAGTCCTGGTTTTTCTGCTATGATCTTCCCGGCGCTATGAGATACAGATCCTTTCAGGCCATGATGGAAGGTGAATATGTGAGAATATTAAAAGCAGTATCAGATGTTTATTGAAAGGAGTAAAAAATATGTTAGGTGCCATAGCAGGAGATATTATAGGTTCTATCTATGAATGGAATAATATAAAAAGGACTGATTTTGAGCTTTTCAGCAGTAAGTCCAGGTTTACCGATGATACTGTTATGACCGTAGCTGTTGCAGATGCTATATTAAATAATAAAGGCTATGTTACTGTTTTTAAAGAATACGGAAGAAAATATCCCGATGCAGGTTATGGAGGTGCTTTTAAGAAGTGGTTTATGTCTGATGATATGACAGGTTATGGCAGCTTCGGAAACGGTTCTGCCATGAGGGTAAGTCCTGTCGGATTTGCCTTTAATACGATTGAAGAGGTTTTAGAGGAAGCAAAAAAAAGTGCAGAAGTGTCACACAATCATCGTGAAGGTATAAAAGGAGC
>CALARM010001035.1 GCA_937888925.1 uncultured Synergistia bacterium
ACTTTCTTTATTACAGCCTGCAAATATGGCTATAAGTAAGAAGATAAGGACTGAAAAAATTAAAGTTCTTTTCAAAATTTCTACCTCTTTTCTATTTTAAATTTACATCAGTATAGGGCAATTACATGATAAAATCAAGATAGATTATATTTTTTTTATGACAGGATTCATCAAATATTCTCACGTGACACGTAACGCGTTATGCGGCGAGGGAAACCTTTATTACATATTTCTACTTTTTAAGACTTACTTTTCACTTTTACCTTACTGCCGTACATCTTTCACGAGTCTGAACCCTACATAAGGTGATGTTGTTACGGGTAAAGAACTATAGCGGTGTGTCGTTCGAAAATAAGAATTTTTACTTTTATTCCAGCTTCCTCCTCTGACAGTTTTGTAAATTCCGTCAGCAGGGCCGCCAGGATTTTTGTAAGGGCTCATGGAATAGTATTCAGGAATACACCAGTCACTGCACCATTCATATAGATTACCTGCCATATCCATTATCTTATCCTCTGAAGATCCTTCAGGGAAAGAACCGACCGGCATAATAGTTCCTTTACCGCCTGTATCGTTTGCACATTTGAAGGGATCCCATATGTCACCCCAGGTATATATCCTGTTTGTTTTCCCTTTAGCCGCCCGTTCCCATTCCGCTTCTGAAGGCAATCTCTTATAACACCATTTCCCGTAAGCTACTGCACCGTACCAGGAAACACAGCATACCGGATGGTTTTCATAACCTCCCGGCTTAACAGTGTATTTATCTTCTGACCTGGTTATCCTGCAATATTCATTGGTCAGGTCAATCCATTTGTATTCACTGTTATCTGTTTCAGCCATTTTTTCATTTAAGAACCTGCAATATTGACTGTTTGTAACTTCACATATATCTATCTTATAAGAATTGAGATATACTTTATGTAATGGTTTTTCTTCCGGCATACTATCTACATCTTTATCGGACGCACCCATATAGAATTCTCCTTCTTTTATTATGGCCATATGTTCTACAGGGGTGGAAGTCATTGTCGGTGTGGGTGTAAATGGAATTTTTGTAGGAGTCATTGCCGGAGTAGCAGTTTTTGTAGCTGTAGGAGTAACAGCGGGAAGAGGATGAGATAATTCTTCTTTATATTTTTTATTTTCACTTCCTGAAGTAATATCTACAAGTTTTTTCAGACTTCTTATATAATAATCTCTGTCGTTATTATTATAAAAGAAAGACCTTGCTTTCTCTACAAACACTATTGCTTCCTTTTTTTTACCTGTGTTGTAATAACAATCTCCTAAATTATAAAAGGCCGTTCCAAGTTTTTGATGACTTCCGGCGTTTTTAATAAATATTTTATAATTTGTTATAGCTTTAGTGTAATCGGCATTAAAATGATAGATAATGCCGGTATAGAAATAAACAGGCCAGCAGTTTTTATCTTTACTTTTAGCTTTATCAAGGATTTTCATAGCTTCTGTATAATTTTTTTCTTTTATAAGTTCTACGGCTTTATCTACAAGTTTTTCCGCTTCTTTCGAATATTGCTGCCCTTTCAGTGAAAAACACTGGAAAAAAAATAAAAATATTATTATAATTATAAATAATCTGAATGTTTTCATAATTAAAATTTCAATAAAAAAAAAATATTTCCTTCTGGTGGAAAATATGTTAAAGTAGATCGTGGGAAGTGAGAAGTGAGTCGTAATCAGCGACTGGATGCAGAGATTTTGAGCTTACATGATAACAGTCCCGTATTACCCGTCACGCGTTACGCATCACGCATTACGCATCACTCATCACGATTATAAAAATGGAGAAAGTTCATGATTTTCTGTGTTAAATGTGGCTACCAGAACAGAGAAGATGCAAGATTCTGCCAGAAATGCGGTGGTAAGATAGTTTCTGTTACAGAAAGTGGTTCTCTGGGTAAAGGAACAATACTTGACGGACGATATGAAATAAAAAGAAAGATAAAATCAGGCGGTATGGGTTCTGTCTATGAAGCAATAGACAGGCGGTTTCCCGATAAGCCATGTGCTGTGAAGGAAATGCTTACTCAATCAACAAATCCCACAGACCAGCAGTACATGGTAAAAGCTTTCAGAAAAGAGGCGGAAATACTTCATGACCTTAGGCATCCCCATTTGCCTATTGTAAAGGATTATTTTATAGAACGGGGCCGTTATTATCTTGTCATGGATTATATTGACGGTAAAGATCTTGAAACAGTTATTCAGGGATATTTCCCGATAGGAGTGCCTGAAGATAAGGTTCTTGAATGGTCAAAACAGATACTTGATGCCCTTGATTATCTACATTCCCTTTCTCCTCCAGTAGTTTACAGAGATTTAAAACCTGCAAATATAATGATAAAAAATGGCAACGAAAAAGTTATGCTTATAGATTTCGGCATAGCAAGAAGAGTTTTGCCTGACAGCCAGACAACTAAAACGTCTATCGGGACTCCTGTTTTTGCAGCGGAAGAACTCTTTTACGGTAAACCTGCTCCGGAATCTGATATTTATTCTCTTGGTGCTACTATGCACTGTTTGCTGTCAGGTGAAATGCCTGTAGTGCCTTTTTCTTTTAAATCACTGAAAGAATTCAACCCCGATATATCTGAAGAACTGGAAGATATAGTTATGAAAGCTCTTTCTATGGCACCGAAAGATAGATATAGAAGTGCAAAAGAAATGAAAAAAATTATTGAAAAATATGAAGAAAATAAGATAATAAAAAAAAATAAAGAAACTGTTAAGTTAAAAGAAGTTACAGAAAAGGAAGGAGATATATATGACGGAGAGATAGAGGAAGATATAGGAAAATATGAAGTTAAGATTCAGACCAATAGTCCTCCTGTTATATCTTCTCTGGTTACTGCTATTCCACCGGCTCAATCCATTACAGGGGCTAAGAAAAAGATTGTCTTTGCTCTTTTATCTGTTATTTTAGTAGCATCAGGAATTCTTGCTTTATGGAAGTTTTATTTTAATAATCCTGAAAGACTTATTGAACTGGCAAAGGTAAATCGGAGTGACACAGACAGGGTTATAGAGCTATGTAATAAAGCATTGAGTTTAACGCCAGATAATAAAGAATGCCATATTTTACTTTTACAGGCCTATCTTGATAAGAATGAAAAAGAGAAGGCCGGGGAAGAACTGAAAGAAGTCATTAAACTGGGAGAAGTAACATTAGAAGATTATCGTACGTGGGGTGACGTTTTTTATGATTTAGAGGATTATACTTCTTCTGCTCTATGTTTTAAAAATGTCCTGAATAAAAAGCCTGATGATATAGATATTATTGTTAAAATTGCCAGGTGTTATGAAGAACTTGGTGAGAATGAAGAAGCTGAAAAAAAATATAGAGAACTCGGAAATATATATCTTAACAATGATCCTGTAAAAGCAGTAGAAATTTTTAAGAAAATTCAGAATAAAGAAGGCCTTGCCAGATGCTATATGAAAATGGAAAACTATTCTGAAGCTGAAAAGTTGCTGAAGGAATTGTTTTATAAGGATAAGAGCAGGGAAGATTTAAAAAAAATGCTTGTGGAATGTTATATAAAAGAAGGACAAAAATCAGAAAGTAAATCTATTGACACAGCACTTGCCACATATGAGAAGGCATATAACCTTGATAAAAACAATATAACAGTAAAAAAATGTCTTGCTTCATGTTATTTGAAGAAAGCAGGAGCTTTTATTGTGAATAAAGATGTACGGAAGGCAGAAGATGTATGTGCGAAATTTGAGAGGCTTGGTGTGAACGAAGCAAAATTATGTGAACAGAAAGATAAGTGCCTGAAAGATATAAAGAAAATTAAAGATAAAATTGAAGCAGATAATAAATTACATGATAACAACAGCAGTTATATACCGGCTTATAATGGTCTAAATACTGAGCCGGAGCAAAAACCAGCACCACCTGAACCGACTCCAGATCCGATATTTTAATTATACTTTTAATTATACTCACTGATTATGGAAGCCATAGTATGTCAATACCTCCGTTAGATAGATATCCTTCTCTGTTCCATGTTATTATGGTAATAATATTTTTTTCTCCCTGTAAAAATGGGAAGAGTGAAAGATCAATAGTTATTATATTTTTACCTTCACAGGTTTCTATTTCTTTATTATTCAGATATATCTGAACTTTACCGATACCTCCTCCCTGATCAAAGAGCTTTACCGTAAGTTTTTTATCTTTCCCTGGAGGTTCAGCTTTTATTTGAGGGAAAATGTGGAGGTCTTTCAGAGAAATTATTTCTCTGAAAGGTTCACTGTTGAATCCGGTTATCTTTGCAAGTAGTCCCGGTTCGTAATAACAATCCTTCAATTGAAATAACATTACCGGTATATTGTTTGTGACAAAATGTATTGATTTCATACCCTTAAGTGTTGCGTCAAATCTGCAGTCTTCATTTATTACAGCCCAGTCATTCTCATCTGTCGATATGATTGTTCCTGATTCTTTGCCAGATATAGTATCCCATAGCTTTATTTTCATATCGTCTCCTGCAGTCGCTATTAATTTCCCTGACGGTGAAAAGGACATAGAATTAATTTTTTTCGAGTGGCCCTTCAGTGTTAGAATTTCTTTTCCTGTAGCTGTATCCAGTAATTTTATACCATTATTTACAGTAGAATAGGCCAGTATTTTTCCGTCACTACTGAATGAAACAGGCGGTAAACCCTCGACCTGCAGGATTTTTTCCCATGTGTCTGCTTCCCATAATATTATTTCGATATCGTCACCGGCTGTTGCCAGTATATTGCCGGAGGGACTGAATGTGAGAAAGGTATTTAAGTTTTCTTTATCACCTGTTTCAATATTATGTATTTCCTCTCCTGTTTTTATATCTCGAAGACTTACTGTTGTTTTGTTCTTACTGTAAATTTCGTTCCTTATCATGCCTGCAGCAAGGATATTATTACTGAGTGATAAAGATGTTACAATATTGGGAAGCTCTTTTACAATCAGTAATATATTATTTCCGGTAATATCGTATAACTTGACCGTATTTCCACATGCTGTGGCAATTGCACTGTCATCGCCGGTAAAAGCAATAGAAGTAATATAATGTTCTTTATCTTCTATCTTTTTCAGCAATTTACCTGTTTTTATGTCCCAGAGTTTAACAGAAGAGGAACCTGAGCCTGCCAGTATGTCCCCCTTATGACTGAATATTACTTTATCTGTCACTTCGTTTTTTTCGTAAGGGTCTGTGAAATCTGTTTTTTCAATGGCAGGAAGAGATTTTCCTGTTTGTAAGTCCCATAACGTGATAGAGCTTTTTTCTTTCCCGTATTTATATTTTCCTGATATGTTATAGTCAGGATTGAATATATAATTTTTTATGATACAGGCAAGTATTTTTCCGTCAGGGCTGAAAGTAAGCGATGATATGTAATTGGCTTTCCCCTTTAGATGTCTTATCTGCGAACTTATATCTCCCATAGAGTCTATTGTACTTACATCCAGTAGTCTTACCATGTTATCGTCACAGGCAATTGCAAGTGTCATTCCGTCAGGGCTGAATGATACTGATTCAACAGGGTAAGGAAATGCTTCGACTTTAAATATTTCCCTGCCCCTCAGAATATCCCACAGTATAATTTTTTTATCCTGGCCGGCACTTGCCAGAATTTTTCCGTCACGGGAGAAAGAAACAGATAGAACCGGTTCCGAATGTCCTGTAAGTGAATAAATCTTCTGCCCTGTAGAAAGAGCCCATATATCAACCATTTTATCTTCCGTTCCACACGCCAGATATTTTTCGTCTGAACTTATGGAAATTGAGTATGCAGAACTATTAAAAAGGGCTATTTCTTTTTCGTTATTATTTAAGTCCCATACTCTTATTGTTCCGTCTTTGCCTGCACTTGCCAGTTTTTTTTCTTTCCGGAAAAATGTTAATGATAATACTGCTCTGGAATGACCGGTGATTGTAAAAACCTCTTTACCGGTTTCTACATCTAAAATATTTATGTCCCCCCTTTTATGTCCTCCCAGAGCAAGTAATTTACCATCATAGCTAAAAGAAAGACATTCTACTACTGTATCCGGTTTTTTTATTTCCCGGATTACTGTTCCGTCTGTGACAGACCATAATGTTATTGCTCCGTAGGAACTTCCTCCTGCAAGAATATTACCGTCAGGGCTAAATGAGAGAGACAGAATGCTTTCGGAATTTCCGTAGAAGGTTTTGAGTTCTTTCCCGGTTTTTACATCCCATAATTTTATTGTTCCGTCAATACTTCCACTGGCCAGAAACCTGCCGTCAGGGCTGAAGGAACAGGCCCATACTGTATCAGAATGGCCTGACTGTGTTACAAGTTCAAGTTTTTGACTCGAGGAAATTGAAATAACAGATAAAACAAAGATAAATGTACAGAGTAAGATTTTATTCATAAAAAAATAAGAGTAACCTGTGATATTTCACAGGTTACTCTTTTCTCCTTATCTTGTAAAGATTTGAATCCTGTGATTGAATGTATCTGCAATATAGATTTTACCGTTAACAGGATTTACGGCTATACCTATAGGAGTATTAAATGTATCGTTTGTACTTCCGTATACACCTGTTATACCTGCAGTATCTATATGTTTTCTATTATGGTCATATACCTGAACCCTGTGGTTACCGGTATCTGTTATAAAGATATTTTCATTACTGTCAAAAGCTATATCTCCAGGCCTGTAAAAGTGATAATCATCACTGCCAATTTTCCCCATCTCACCTATTGTTGCTATATATTTGCCGGAAGAATCGTATATTTGAATTCTTTGATTTTGATAACTGTCACTGGCATATATATTATTGTTTTTATCAATTGCCATACCGTCGGGTGCTAATGGCCCGAAATAATAATCGGGATTACTCGAATCGGATGAACCTATTGTCTGTATAAGATTATTTCCAGAATCTATTTTACTTATACGGAAATTTCTATAGTCACTTATGAATATATTTCCTGAAGAATCTACTGCCACATCAAGGGGTTCGTTGAAAAGCTGGCCATTATTACTTGTTACTACACGGATAACATTCCCGTTTTTATCAAATACTATAATCCTGTCGTTAGGCCCATCTGATACATAGAGATTATCCTGAGAATCTACAGCAAGTCCTGACGGATTATACATGCTTACTCCTTCCGCACTGTTTAAAGTACCTATATATTTATTATTTATATCAAATTTCTGGATCCTGTTATTAAAGGCATCTGATACATAAAGATTACCTGCACTGTCGATTGCGAGTCCTTCCGGTCTGTTCAGATGATTGTTATCACTTCCAGAAACAGTGCTTTCTCCTATGGTTTCGCGGTATATAAATGTCGAACCGGGAGAAGCAGTAAGATTAAGATCCTGTTTTGTTGTGGTACCGGGATTTATTTTTGTTATATTGGAAGCACTCTGACTCTGATACTGAGCAACAACAGTTATAGAACCTGCCGGCACTTCCGGCAAAAAATAATGTCCCTCACTATCTGTTACTGTAAAATAGAAAGTGCCTGTTATTTCAACCTTCACACCTGACACAGGTTTGTAATCGGAATATACGGTACCTTCTAAAGAACCGCTTTCAGGCACTATAACTACGAGGCTGTTAGCCTTTTTTTCCGGAGCTTTATTTATATAAGACTCTATTTCTACAAAAAGAGGATAGGTGCCGTTGAGGATAATACCGGGCCTTGCTCCTTCAGGTATTACATTGTGCAGTTCACTGGTTATTGAAGTCAGTAAGCCGCTTTTTTGATCTATAGTAACATATTTATCCTCACCGTGTTCATTTTTATTGCTAATATGCCAGATTAATCCTGTATTGCTATCAATAACGCCGATTAAATTTTCCTCTCCCTGTCCCGATGAATATATTTTCCAGGTAACGTCGTCTGTTTCTATAACTGTATCTCCTGTTTTCCCGTAGCTGTAAAATTGATGTGATGACTTCTGGATAATAGTGAGCTGGTTATCTTTCGAAGGGGAGATAAAGAATTGATCCGGTATGGTGTTTTCATCTTCCGCTTTACCTATAGGAACTTCCTGTGCAACTGATATATAGCCCGATTTTTCTGCTGTAAGTTTTCTCATTCCGTCAGGTATATCATTGAGTAAAAAATAACCTTTTTCATCTGTTACTGCTATTTTATCTGTACCGTTCAGATGAATATTAACACCATTCAGAGGGGCATATTTAGTCCCCTTCCAGGTGATTTTTGAAGGATCGTCTTTTATGACTATCATACCTGCATTACCTGTTTGAGATGATGAGATTTTTTCATCAGAAAGAAGAGGAATACAGGCAAAGCCTCCTTCAGAACTGAGTATGGCACTTATGATTGCCCCGAGAGCTCCACATCCTGCACATTCCATTATTAAGAACGTACCCAGGACTATGGTAAAGAACAATCTGATAAATAAATTCTTTGATAGTTTCATATCTATTCTCCTTTTTTTTCATTTTCAAGTTCTTCTTTAATTTTTTTCATAAATTCGTCAATATGTTCTTTTCTTTCTTTATTTATCGGCTCATTCATTGCTTTTTTATCCATAGTAAGATAAATATTCATTTCTTCCAGTGCTTCTTCATATTTCTCCTCCTTTGCATAAAGTAAACTTCTGGAATAGTGGCAATAAGAATAATCAGGATTTATTTTTTCTGCTTCTTTTAATGCTTCTTTCGCTTTATCCAGTTCATTATCTTCAATATAACAACAGGCTATGTTTATATAAGAATCGAGAGATATTTTACCTTCACGGTGATTTAAATCCTTTTCCAGTTTAATTGCTGTTTCGTATTCTTTTAAAGCATCATCATAGTTTTTACATATACCATAGAAATATCCCATATAGTAGTGACTTACTGGATTAAATTTATCTTTTTCTATAACAAATTCGAATTTGTCTTGTGCATCGGAATATTTTTCTTTCCCCAGCCATAGATATATTTTTCCAAGATTCAGGTGTGCTTCTAGATAGTGATCATTGTATGTTAGCGCTTTTTTTAGATTATCTTCGCCTTGCTTCAGTAAGATTTCATTCATATCAGGCCTCCCTTTATATGTGTATGCAATACCGAGAGCTTTATATGCTTCAGGAAGGTCAGGATCCAGTTCTCTGGATTTTTCTCCCATTTTAATAGCTTCTTCAATATAATCTCTGTCACAGGCATTGTAATAACCGCCTTTCTGTGCATAAGCATCTGCCAGTCCAGCACAGGCAAGAGCATAATTGGGATCTTTATTTATGGCTTCCTTAAATAATTCTATGGCTTTATCGTTATCTGTTTCAGTATAATTAACATAAAGCTCCCTGCCTTTGGCGTAACAGACATAGGCAGGTCCTGATCTGGTATAATCTTTATTTACCTGTGTTACCTGTTCCTGTGTAAGTGTTACCGGTATGGATTTTGTTATAAACTGTGCTACTTCACCCTGCAATCTGTTTATGGACTCTATGTTTTCACTCTTCTCTATACCTTCTATTCCATCCTTAATATTTACCGGCTCGCTTGTAAAGATTTCTTCTTTTTTATCTTCCTTTCTGAGATCCAGTATCTGTGAACCAACTTTGAAACTATCTTTCGTAAGTGTCTGTATTGTTCCGATTACTACCAGATCTGCATCCAGTAAATCTCCTATTTTGACGGCCAGTTCTTTTGTAATTAAATCACCGGGTTTAATGCCGAGTTTCTTTTTCGCTCTTTCCAGATGTACTCTTTCTATGAGGTTTATACTTTTTATCTGTGATAGTCTTGTCATAGTCATATCGGCAAAAGACGAACCTATATAATTTATTTCAGGTATATCAGGGGTAAGATTGAATGAGTTTATAGTAAGTACCTTTAATTGTGTGCCATAACATATTTTTTTACTATCTTTAATACTGAAATAATATAATAAGCTCGCGAATAAAAAGAAAAATAATATAGGTGGGGATACTTTTTTTTTCATAAATTTAACCTCCCTGCTCTCTTTTAATAAATTTACTATACAAGTAACGGCGGAATAGATTACCTGTCCCGGTTGTTATTAAACTCAGTCATTTTATATTATACCATAAATCACATAAATATACTGCAAATCACATAAATAAAAAAGTTCTATGTAAATCCTTTAATATGCTTGACAAACTATTTGTTTTTGAGATAATTATAGGAGTAAGAAAATGTATATTTTTTTATAATAGGTGATATTTATAAATCTATTTTATTTTAAACGTTTATAGTGACAGGAAGGCTATATATAGACTGATTGCGCTGTAAATTATACATTGTTTTTATACAAAATTTATTTATGAAAGAGGTATTTATTTCTATGCGTATGTTATATGTATTATTACTGATTTTATCTTTACTTTTTTCCGGATGTCAGACAGGTAGCGGTGGCGATGGGGATATCCTCATAGGCGGTTCTATAAGCATAAGTGATCTCAGTAAAGCCTGGGCAGAAGCTTATATGAAGAAAAATACCGGTACGAAGATTGAAATTTTATCAACAGGCAGTAAAAAAGGTATAGAAGATTTTCTTGAAGGTAAGGTGGATATTGCAGAATCTTCAAGAAAAATAAGTACTGAAGAGATTTTAAAAGCAAAGGAAAAGAATATTGACGTCGGGGAATTTTATGTAGGTTTTAATATTTACTGTGTGGCTGTAAATCCCGGTAATAAAGTTGAAAAACTTGATAAGGACCAGATTAAAGATATATTTTCAGGTAAAATTACAAACTGGAAGGATGTCGGTGGAGAAGACGTTGAGATTGCGGTTCTATACAGAGATATTCCTGTGGGAGAATATGATTATTTTCTTGAAAAGTTTATAGATATAAGTAAAAATGTCGATATGAATAAACTTCCTGCCAACATCAAAGTTCTTAAAACACCTGAAGACATAGTCAAAGAAATTGCACAGAATAAAAATGCCATAGGCTATTTCTTCATGAACTACCAGGATAAGAGTACAAAAGCTCTTTCAGTGGCAAAAGAAAAAGACGGAGAATATCTTACACCTTCTGTGGAAAATGCTCAGACAGGCAAATACCCTGTTCTTCGCCCTTATTATATGTATATAAGTAAATATGCTAAAAAACCTCTCAGAGATTTTATAGATTTTATATACAGTGATGAAGGTTCTGAGATAGCAAAGAAAAACGGATTTGTTCCTGTTCCAAATAAAGGTGAACAGAGAGAAACACTGTTTGAGTATATTTAGTACAGTGACCAGTGACCAGTGACTCCTGTAGGCGCCCGGTATCGATGAAAATACGCATTACGCATCACGCATCACGATATAATTATGATAGATATAAATTTCCTTAAAGATTTAACCATAGAATCCGGCAAAATAGCCCTGACTTATTTCGGCATGGTAAAGCCCTGTGAAAAACCTGACAGGACTCCCGTAACAGAGGCGGATTTATTCCTGGATAAGTTTATAACAGATAAAATCCTTGAAAAATATCCTTCTCATATTATTTTAAGTGAAGAAATGTCAGATAAGGCTGTTGCGAAAACAGATCATGTTATATGGGCTGTTGATCCTGTTGATGGAACTGCAGCTTTTGCCGGTGGTCTTCCCGTGTGGGGTATTTCCTTAGGAGTTCTTGTAAATTATATACCTCTTTACGGAGCATTTTATATGCCTGTTACTGATGAGCTTTTTTATTCCGATGGCGAACATTCATATTCAGGGGAGCAGAAATTAAATATTTCTCATGCTGTTATAGATCAAAATTCCTTTCTTGCCGTTCCTTCCTATGCCCATCGTGCTTTTGATCTGAGAAAATTTCCCGGTAAAACCAGATCTATGGGTAGTATAGCTGCCCATATGTGCTATGTAGCAAAAAATACAGCTATAGGAGCTATAATGAGAGGCCATATATGGGATATTGCAGCAGGATGGGCCATCTGCAGAACAGCAGGAGGCAAAATGGCTTTTATGGATAAAACTGACATTGACTGGCAGGAACTCTGTTCCTGTGATAAAGCAAAAAAAGAAGCTCTTCTCTCCGGAAAAGATAATTTTGAATATTTATTCAGAATAGTTACAGAAAATAATAACAAACAGTGAGTTTACTTTCAACTCACTGTTTGCTTAATTAAAATTTTCCGTTTTTTTTATAAATCAAATGTCGGGTTTTAAAGATTCCAACTCGACACCCGACACCCGACACCTGACACCTGAAAATTGGAGGAGATTATTTCTTTACAGTTCCTGTAATCGTGATGCGTGACAGGTAATATCACTCTTCACTCTTCACTCTTTATTAATACATACAAGCTGAAAGATAATTACCGTTATATTATCTTTCCCGCCTCTTTCATTTGCCAGTTCTACCAGTTGTGCTGTAATTTTATCAAAATCAGTTGATGATGTTACTATAGACTGAAGTTCTTCATTGGGAAAATAGTCCCACAGTCCATCACAGCATATTAAAACAATATCCCCCGGTTTAAGAAGTTCTTCATAGGTAGCAATTTCTACAGGATGGTTCGGGCCAAGGCTCCTGTATATAAGGTTTTTATGAGGGTAATTCTGTGCCTGTTCCGGTGTAAGCTGTCCCATTTTTAGCAGACGTGTTACAAGGGAATGGTCTTCTGTTATCTGCCTTATCTCTTCGGTGTTAATAATATAGGCCCTTGTATCTCCCACGTGACCAACAAGTAATCTGTTCCCTATAAGTAGAGCTGCTGTTATTGTTGAACCCATACCTTCCCTGGAAGGGTCTTCATGGGCATAGTTGTAAACTTTTTCATTGGCATATTCAAGTGCTCCAGATAGAATTTTTGCATCAATAGGAAAATTGCATGATCTATCAAGAAGACTTTCCGAAGCTTTTTCAGCCACATATCTTATGGCCATAGAACTTGCTACTTCGCCGTCAGACATGCCCCCCATGCCATCTGCTACTATAAATAAACGGGGTTGGATAAATTCGGAACATTCATTCATAGTAAGCTGCATTGTAAGCATACTATCCTGATTTAAATCACGTACCTTCCCGACATCGGTTCTCATAGAACCTCTTATGCGGATATGAGCTTTTTTTTCTATAACAGTGCTTTCACTGTTATCTTCAGGAAAATTATTTTTCTGTTCTTGTTCGATTGTGTTATTAGGAGAATTCAAATAATTATACCCGTTATACTGGTATATTTTATCCGGGTATTACACCCCCCTTATGGCTGTTAAGTAAGTTAAAAAGTATCATAGTAATCTGTGTAATATTATTTTTACACAAAATTTATAACACTGTTAAAATTTTCATTTTATAATTTTAGCATATTTTAATATTAAATAGAATAATTTTTAAAAGAAAATTGTAATAATTTTTCTGTAAAATTGGATAGCGAGTTGTGAAATACAACTATCTAAATAATACTCGTCATGGAAGTGTAAATTATGATATAATTCATTTATGGATAAACTTGAGAAAAAAATTCTTTATAAAATAGGAGAAGCAAATAAAAAATTTAATTTGATCGAAAATGGCGACAGGATTATGGTTGGCCTGTCAGGAGGAAAAGATAGCTGGTCTCTTCTTTATCTGTTAGATATACTGAAACATAAGGTACCCTTTAAATATGAATTGATGGCAGTCAATATAGATCCCGGGTATGAAGATTATAGAGCTGATATACTTGAAAAAGCTTTAAAGGAAAGGGGATATGATTATCATATAGAAAAAACCTGTATTCTGGATATTATAAAAGCGAAAATGAAGAGAAACAGCTATTGTTCTTTCTGTTCCCGTCTGAGAAGGGGTATTCTTTACGATCTGGCCGTTAAGTTTAAGTGTAATAAAATAGCTCTGGCACATCATATGGATGATTTTATTGAAACTCTTTTACTTAACCAGTTTTTTATAGGAAAAATAAAAGCTATGCCGGCAAAATTATATTCTGATGACGGAAGAAATATTGTCATAAGGCCTCTCGTTTATGTAGAAGAAAAATATACAGCCGAATATGCCGTAAAAAAAGAATTCCCTGTCATATTCTGCAAATGCCCCGGCTGTGACAGTCATAATTCCAGAAGATTTATGATAAAAAAACTCCTTTCAGAACTGGAAAAAGAAATGCCTGAGATAAAAAGCAGTCTCATTAAATCACTTTCCCGTGTGGAAGGCCGGTATTTACTGGATAATTCTATTGAAGAAAAAGCCATGTCATCTGTAGTGGAACAGAGTCCCAGTTCTATTGTTATTACCGATACTTCTGGCCATATTGAATATGTAAACAGGAAATTTACTGAAATTACAGGTTATACACTGGAAGAAGTGAAAGGAAAAAATTCGAATATATTAAAATCAGGTGAAACCTCTCCTGATGTCTATAAGATTTTATGGGAAACCATAAGGAAAGGACGTGAATGGAGAGGAGAGTTTCATAACAAAAAGAAAAACGGAGAATTTTACTGGGAATTTGCATCTATTTCGCCGCTCAGGGATGCCAGTGGTCATATAACACATTTCCTGGCTATTAAAGAAGATATTACAGAAAGGAAAAAAATGGAGGAAGAATTAAGGCAGGCAAAAGAGCAGGCAGAAGTTGTAAATCGTGTTAAAAGCCAGGTACTGTCGAGTATATCTCATGAGCTCAGAACACCTATGAATTCTATCCTTGGTATCTCTAAGATATTAATGACCAGGCATGGTGATAATTTAAATGAAAAACAGATTAAAGGTCTGTCTATGATAAATGAAAGCGGAACAAGACTTCTTGCCTGTATTGATCATATACTTGAACTGGCTACACTGGAGGCAGGGAAAACAGAATTAATTCTGGAAATATTTTCTCTTGAAGATATGATTGCCGATATAGAAGGTTTTATTAGAAATATTAAGAAAGATGATATACGTTTCATTATAACAAGAGATAAGGGATTACCTGTTTCGATCTTTTCTGACAGAAAAAAAATTATTCAAATACTTGTAAATTTTCTGGCAAATGCTGTAAAATTTACTTCTTCAGGTGAGATTGAACTGAAAATATCCATGAAGGATGAAATGGTCGTTTTTTCTGTTCATGATACAGGGACAGGTATATCTTCTGAAAATTTAGACTTTATATGTGAGGATTTTAGAGATTTCGATAATGGACAGTTAACAGGTTATAAGAGAATAAAAAGAGGGCTTACAATCAGTAAAAAACTTGCCATACTGCTACAGGGCAATATACACGTAGAAAGTGAACAGGGAAGGGGTTCTACTTTTTCTTTTATTATTCCTTACTTTAAAATTTGACCGGGATTTACAGGATTTATGGGATTACCAGGATGATTAGTCTAATTCCTGTTCCCGGTAACAGGCATGACCGGAGCGGGCATAATTAGATATGAGAATTAGCATCCAGTGAAGTTGCAAACTTCATCATTCTCATATAAATTTTTTAATCCCGAAAATCCCGGCCGGCTTCAGGGGATTATCAGTATGATAAATTTAATAATGAGAGAGGTAAATGAATGGATGGTAAAGATAAGATTTTAATAGTTGATGATGAACCGGCAAATGTATTTTTACTGGAATTAATTCTTGAAGATAAATATGAACTGATAAAAGCCGATAACGGTAAAGATGCCGTTAAAATGGCCGGAGAAGAACTGCCTGATCTTATTTTACTCGATATAATGATGCCGTTAATGGACGGCCTCGAAGTCTGTAAAATACTTTCAGATAATAATAAAACCAGAGATATCCCCATAATCCTTGTATCCGCCAAGATTCAGGATGAAGATGTGGAAAAAGGACTGGATCTCGGAGCAGTAGATTATATTAAAAAACCTGTTTCTGAAACAGAGCTTAAGGCAAGAGTAAGAACTGCTCTCAGAATAAAACACAGAGAAGATGAGTTGAAGAGATTGAATAAATTAAAAAATGATTTTTTACATATAGTTTCTCATGATCTCCTTTCACCTTTTACAAGTATTTTAAACAGTTCCGGTTTACTTCTGAACAGAGATTTTTCCAATCCACTGAATGATATTCAGAAGGAATTGATTGATATAATTAACAAAGCGGCTCAAAAACAGCTTCAATATGTAAAAGATATTCTTACACTTGCCCTTCAGGAATCCGATACGTTTACCTTGAATATTGAGGAATGTCGTCTCAAGGAATTAATAGATGAAATCATAAAACTTCATAAGTTTACGGCAGATGGAAAAAATATATCTTTGATAAATAATGTGCCGGAAAATTTTCTTCTTTCTTTCGATGTAAATAAAATTTCCCAGGTTATTACAAATTTGATAAGTAATTCTATTAAATTTACTCCCAGAGGAGGAACCATTCAGGTCTCTGCAAAAGAAGAAGAAGGAAAATTTGTGCTGTCTATAAAAGACACAGGTGTAGGAATGTCAGAGGTTAAGATAATGGAACTGCTCGGAGACGGAAAGGTTTATTCCACTTCCGGTACAGAAGAAGAAATGGGGACAGGTCTTGGCGTAAGAATCTGCCGGAAAATTCTGGATGCCCATAAAGCGGCTTTTCAGATAGAATCAGTAGAAAATCAGGGCAGTACTTTTACTATAGTTTTTAATAAAAGTGAAGGGTGAAAAGAAAACGGATTTTACTCGTTTTTCATTTTTCACTAATTACAGGTTACGTGCTATAGATCTGATATTACTCATAGTCACTGCAAGTTCTCTATAATGTATGGCTGTTACATCCTGTGGCTCAATATGAAGAACTTTATCATAACATGACAGTGCTTCTTTAAATTTTCCCAGATTGTAAAGAGCAAAACCTTTAT
>CALARM010001036.1 GCA_937888925.1 uncultured Synergistia bacterium
ATATAAAAAACTAATTTTTCTTCTCCAGAGCCTGCCAGGCAGAAGCTTTTTACAGGTGCCCTTTTACCTGTTACGGTACTTAGTACCGCACCAGGTAAATTAGTAACCATTTTATCAGCTTCTGCCAGACAGGCTCTTACGAAGAAAAATAATTTGCCTTATATAATTTGTTTTACAGACAATAAATTAACCCTTATTTAATTTTTAATACTATATAAAAAACTAATTTTTCTTCTCCAGAGCCTGCCAGGCAGAAGCTTTTTACAGATACCCTTTTACCTGTTACGGTACTTAGAAGCGTGACGCGTACCCCGTGTTTTTACCGGATATTTGGCGAACACAGTGGTTTGCCCCTACTGTTCACTGTTCACTGTTCACTGTTCACTGCTTTTCCCTTCCAGTCTCTTTATAGCCTCTTTATATTCCTCTTCTGCCCATGACCAGGGTTTATAAGTGTCATAATCTTCATAATCTTCATCACTGTACAGATATCCTTCTTCTTTATATTCTTCTTTCCATTTTTCCGGTTCATTGATAAGAGCTCTTTTTATGTCATTCAACGCTTCCACTGCACCTATATCGGCAAGAGCCTGGGCGGCTGAAATACGGATATAGGATTCTTTCCCTGACAGGAGTTTTACGAATTCTTTACAGCCTTTTTCCCTTACATATGCTTTATCGTCAAATTGAGTAAGAATACCCATTGCATTTACTTTTATATAATCCAGATCTTCAGATGCATAATCTGATATCAGTCCTGCCTCTTTATCTGTAAAGCCCTTTCTTTTTAATCTATTTATCAAATCCTTTTTTCTGAAGCTTTTATCCATTAAATCTTCCAGCTTTTTTACCTTTTTTTCATCAATCCTGCCGGTTTGATCCATAATTATCATAATATCCATATTGCTGAAGGATAAATTTTTAAGTTCTCTTCTGAAATCATTATCGACAAATTTTCTGTTTTTTAAAGAGTCCAGATATTTTAAATTTTCCTGTTCAGGAAGTTCATTTTTTAACTTATCCAGAGATTTATCGTCAATCGTAAACCATCCGATTGCAGAAGGCAGCCTCTGTATTGTATATTTATCAATTTCTATAAAAGGCGGATCTACAAGGCCGTCTTCTATAAGAACATCTATCCCTGTGTGTCCTGTTTTTAAGAGAGATTTTACATTATTATTTGATTCTCCGGCAAATAGCATAGTGGTAAAATTCTTATCTTTGGGATTCAGACTTAAAATTCCTCTCACCTGTTTCTGAACTTTAGGTTTCTCAGAAGACATCTGAACAACCATATATATAACAAGTACTATCATAAGTACTGCAGGTATGAATAAAAGGACTTTCAGCCTGTTGTATAAAGTTTTTTCTGTCCTTGTTTCAGTTAAATATTGAACACTGTCAGGAACAAACTCTTCTTTATGTTCAATCGTAATCTTCGGTTCTATAAAGACAGTTTCCGGAGCTGTTCCAGGGAAAGGTTTTGTCTCTTTAGAGAAGAAATACTGCCAGTCTATCTCGAAAACTTTTACTGTGCCATCCATACCGGCAGAGATAATATATCTGCCGTCTGAGGAAAATTTTATATCCCTTACTTCATCTTTATGTTCCTGTAAAATTTTCAGACATTCACCTGTTTCTGTCTTCCATAATCTTACAGTACTGTCTTTCCCCGCAGAAATTATAAAGAGTCCGTCAGGAGAAAAGGCTACTTTAGTGATTCCTCCTTCATGTCCTTTAAGCACATGAATGGATTTTTCTCTCTCTCTATCCCAGAGCCTTACTGTCTTATCCTGACTTCCTGAGAGAATTTTTTTTCCGTCAGGTGATATGTCGCAGGCAGTAACGCCATAGACATGACCTGTGAAATTTCTGATACATTTTCCTGAATTTATATCCCAGAGTTTTAGAGCTTTATCATCACCACCTGACAGCACAACCGTATTGTCTTTTGAGATTTTAACAGCTCCTACGGCAGAAATATGTCCCTGAAAGGTTCTTATACATTCTCCCTTTTCCATATCGTATATTTTAACACTGTTATCAGTAAGGCCTCCGCCTGTTACTATATAATTTTCTCCATAAGAAATATCAATAGATTTAAAGTCGAGATTTTCCGTAATAGTTTTTATACATGTTCCGCCCTGTATGTCCCATTGCTTTATACTTTTATCATTTCCTGCTGTTAAAATCTTTCCAGGATTTTTAAGGAACTTAACAGTGAAGATTTCCTGATTACTGACGGGGATTTTTTTCTTTTTATCTATTAACCTTACTGTTCCGTCTTTGTTTCCACAGATGAAAATGTTGTCCTTTTCATCCATATCAACAGAGGTTATTCCTCTGCCATCTTCTTCGGAATAATTTTTCAGAAGCCATGTACTTTTTATACCTTCTCTTATGCCTCCCGTACCGGCTCTGTGGATACAGTTCAGAACGAGACTATCTTTCCCGTAACCGGCTATGTTCTGTGCATCTCTGAACAGGTTATATGCCCCCTGCCAGTTCCATTCTTTAAGATGTTTTTCCCCGTTTTCTATAAGTCCCTGAAATATTTCTTCATCTTTGAAGGTTTCTTCTACTGTTTTTGGTTTTACTATCAGATATTCTTTTTTATAGTGAGCTATAAAGGTTTTCTCACTTTTCAAAGGAACCGGTATAAATTTTACTGTTTTATCGGAACTTCCTGTAACTATGGAAGACCCGTCACTGGAGAATTTTATTCCTGTTACGGCATGGCTGTGTATTGAAAGGGTTTTTGCACATGTTCCTTTATCCGTATCCCATATTTTTATGGTTCCGTCTCCGGTGCCTGATATACAGTAAAGTCCGGAAGGTGAGAAATCAACTGTTTCTATCTGAGAATTATGGCCGGTGAAAGTCATTATGGAAGATTCTTTTTCTATATCCCATATTTTTACTGTTTTATCCTCACTGCCTGACAGGATATATCTCCCGTCATAACTGAAAGAGAGAGTTAATACTGCACCTTTATGGCCTGACATAGTTTTATATAACTGTCCTGTATGCCTGTTCCATAATTTAATTGTCCTGTTCTGATTCCCTGTTGCTATATATGTGCCGTCAGGAGAAAACCTTGCACAGAATATAATGCCTCCTTCGTTATTTATGTTTTTTATACACACCCCTGTCTCTGCTTCCCACAGGCCGAGTATGCCGTCATTGCCGGCGGAAGCTATTAATTTCCCGTCAGAAGAAATATCTGCACTCCTTATTATTGTTTCACCTGTAAAGGTATCTGAAAGTTCTCCTTTCTCTATGTTCCATTTTCTTATTTTTCCGTCTCCATGGGCTGATATGATATATTTTTTACATGGTGATACACTTATGTCAAACCCTTCAAACTTCATATAAGAGGTGTCTTCATGGAATTTTTTTATAGTTTTTCCTGAAGTAATATCCCATAATTCTATCATACTGTCAGCATTTATGCTTAAAACCTGACTTTCTGTTAAAAAACAGACTTTTTTTATTTTCCCTCCGGAACCTTCAAAGGTCTTTATGTCTCCCGGTTCAATCATTAGAAGAGGTTTTTCTCTTTCCATGATTTTTTCTTCACCGGTGGGAATTGTAGGTGAAGGAAGAGAGCGTTTTACTGTGTATTCTCTGTAGCTTTCCATTACTCTGGGCACATGAGGGGCAATAGTAAAAGCTTTTTTCAGATAACCTTCACATTCTTTTGTTTCAGAAGGATTGAATGTAGGAATATATCTATTTATTCCTGCAAGTAACTCACCTTTGTAGAGATTTCCTTTGAGGGAATTTATGTCTTTTTGCAGGATTTCGTCAAGAGCTGAAAGGGATTTTTTAAATTCTCCCGTACCTGTCAGAGCAACCGATAGATCTGCTTTTAAATCAATATCATCTTCATACATATCCAGGACTTTACCGAGTTCGTCACAGCTTTCCCGGTATTTACGAAGATGATAGAGAGATGTACCGTAATTTCTCATGCCTTCTTTGTTTTCTTTATCATACTCCAGAGATATTTTAAATGCTTCCGATGCTTCCCGGTATTTCATCAGATTAAAAAGAGCCACTCCCTTTATATTCCAGAACATGGCATTCGATTTTTCAAGTTCAAGGGCCTGTGAAATAAGAGAAAGACCTCTCTGTGTATTTCCATATTCCAGTTCATAGATTGCTTCATAGTAAAAGGGAAGAGGGTTTCCTGTATTTCCTTCCTTTACTGTTTTAAACCTGAGAAGAATATTTTCATAACTGTCCAGATTATTTTCCGAGACGAGTATTATGAGATTTATATTTGCATAAATAGAATGAGGATCAAGTTTTATTGCTTCTTCGAACAGTTTTATTGCTTCCTCTTTTTTACCAAGGTCAAGATAGGAAAGAGCACGGTTATTGAGATCTTCAGATTTAAGCTGTGCTTCTCCCGGCATTTTCCTTGTATAATCTTTGCCTGTTACTTCACTGTAAATCATAAGCAGTTCGTCAAGTATTTCTTCAAAGCATTTATAACGATCTTCAGGATTTTTGGCAAGACATTTAAATATGAGTTTTTTCAGTTTTACAGGAATATCTTTTCTGTATTCTGCCGGGTCAGGCGGTGTAATGAATCTGTGCATCATCTGGTATGCAATAAGGGGGTGCTCCACACTGTTATGATCTTTTATAAATGGTCTTCTACTGCAGATCATTTCAAATAACATGATGCCGAAGGAATATATATCTGCCCTGTTATCTGCTCTATCTGCTTCTATCCACTGTTCAGGTGCCATATAAGGAGGTGTTCCCATTGCATAACCGTGGGTCATAGTATGCCATTCATCCTGTGATATTTCAGACGGACATTCTATATTTTTTAATGTATCTGCCATATCTATTTTATCTTTTGTTTTTACGAGGCCGAAATCTGTAATTTTGGCAGTTCCGTCTTTCATTAAAAGGATATTATCCGGTTTAATATCACGGTGCACAAGACCTTTTTTATGGGCATACCTGATACCTTCGGAGAATTGGATGGCAATATCCAGCATTTCAGGTAAAGCTCGTACAGTATTTTTTTTCAGGTACTCTGTAAGAGAGCCTCCGTCTGCATATTCTATAAAAATCCCCGGTATACCGTGGAGATCTCTTACATAGTAAGCTGTGGCAATATTCGGATGTTTCCCCAGTTCAACCCATGTTTCTGCTTCTCTTATGAACCGTTTCTTATGGTCTTCTTTTGAAAAGCCGGACACAGGAGATTTTACAACAAGTTTTATACCCCATTTAAGATGTTCTATAACATATATAACACCCATACCGCCATGAAGGATTTGCTCTATCCTGTAAAGATTATCTACAATCTGACCTTTCGACCATGATGTATCTGAGATTTTTCTTTTATCTGTTATTTCTTTATTATGTGTTTCCAGAAGTGTATCTGCCTCACTATGAGGAATTTTGTATTTGTCCACAGGAAAACCTCCCTTTTTCAGTGATCAGTGACCAGTGAGCAGTGACCAGTGAGCAGTGAACACTGATAAATTTTTATTTAAATAGTTTACCATAAAATGAGGTATAAGTGAAGGGTGAGTCGTGAGACGTGATGCGTGATGCGTGATGCGTAAATTTCACTTTTCACTTTTCACTTTTCACGACTCACTATCTTCCCCGAATTATAAGCATCTTTCAAAAATTGCTGATACTCTTCGTATTTTTCATCTACAGCTTCAATGGGAATGTTTATTTTTGTAAACATATGACGTAGTTTTTCTTTAGACGCTGTTATCTGACCCGGCATGGCAAGGAAGGTTGCTATGACGGGTTTTATTATGACAGGATTTTTACATGTCATGGAGGCAAAGAGTTTCAGTGCTTCTATGGCAGGAATGGCATCGTGTTCCTCTGGGTGCCCCAGTGCCAGAATGAAAAGGAATTTTTTTGTTTCAATGTCATATCTGGAACTGTATATGAGCTTTTCGGTAGTCATTGTCACATGGAAGGTAGAACGAAATCTGTCCAGAAGAACTTTCATCTCACCGGGGATGTAATGATAATATACGGGAGCTGATATGATGATGGAGTTACTTTCAAGGAATTTATCTCTGAAATAATTAAAATCATCATCTTTTATTGAACAATATCCAAGGAGGTTACAGCGAAGACAGCCCTTACATGGTTTTATATGAAGATCTTTAAGATAGATTTTTTCGATAATTGCCCCCTGTGCCCCTTCCAGAGCTTTATCTGTGAGTATATCGGAATTTCCGCCCTTCCTTCTTGTTCCTGTAAGTGCAAGTATTCTTATATTCATGGCAAATTAAATAATTTACATAATTTTTTAGCGACTTCAGCCTGAATTCCAGGTGATAATTCGCCTAATTCCCGTCTGATTAATGAAGTTGTAATTGTCATCAGACGATGTAACTGCAGTGTAGAGGTTACCTGTAATCCAGTTGTTGGAAAATCTATGTCCTTCGAATCCAAAATAATATCTGTTTCCAGTAAGTCATATGGTATTCTACTGCTTATAAAAGCTAGTATAACATGGCGATGAATCCCTGTTGGATCTGTCAGGCAAACTGCAGGGCACACTTTATTTGTACTGAGGTCGTCAAAGGGAAAGGGTACGAGAACAATCTTATTCTTTGTCATAAAAAGGTCTTCCGTCAGAAAGGGTATAAATATCTTCTTCCGGGTCATTCAGAAAATGGAAAGAAGGATTTTTGCTTGCTGTTTTTAGCCAATCTTTTTCATTTATTTCTGTTTCTTCGGGTAACAGGATAATAATCCTTACCTGGCCTGAACAGTTAACAGGTAAAGGGTCTTCAAGAATAAGGTGCTTTTGTTCCTGAATTTCACCTTTTGTCTCAAAAGCTTTTATAGCACATTTCATATCTCCCACCTCCTCCTTATTATACCATTCGATATAATAAGGTTCAATATACCTTCACCCTTTACGCATCACGATGATATTTCGTATATACAGGCTTTCCCTTTTTTCTTACGAGCTCTACGGCGAGTTCCACTGCTTTTACGAGACTCTCCTGATTGGCTTTGCCTTTCCAGGCTATATCAAAACCTGTTCCATGATCCACTGATGTTCTTATATATGGCAATCCTGCCGTCATTGTGACTGTTTTATAAAAATCGTAGGTTTTAGAAGCTATATGTCCCTGATCATGATAGAGAGAAAGTATGGCATCAAATTTTCCTTTTATTCCCAGATGATATATGGAATCTGCTCCCACAGGACCTTCTACGTTAATACCCTTCTGTCTTGCTTCTTGTACGGCAGGTATCATTTCTTCTATTTCTTCTCTTCCGAATAGTCCTCCGTCACTGCTGTGGGGATTAAGACCGGGAAGACCTATAACAGGTTTTTTATATCCCAGGTTTTTCATCTGATTGTCTATATTTATCAGGGATTTCAGGATATTTTCTTTTTTTACGAGTGAAATTGCATCTTTCAGAGATAAATGCCTTGATAAAAAAAAGATTTTTAAATTTTCTATGCAGAAGATTGTGTCTATAGAAGTTATACCTGCAAAATCTTTAAGTATTTCTGTATGCCCTCCTTCATAACCTGCCATTTTGAGAGCTTCTTTATTTATGGGACCTGTTACCATAGCAGAAGCAAGACCTTTTAAACACAGGGATGAACAGGTTTTAAGCAGATTGTAAGTATATTCACCTGATTCTGCCGAAACCTGTCTCTTCTGTATTTCAGACAGTAATGGTATATGTAAAATTTCATTGTTTGATGATATATCGTTAATCTCATCAAGGGAATTCAATTTTACGAGAGGGAATGCATGAGAATTTCCGCAGAGCCCATTGGCTTCATTCAGAAGATTAAAATCTCCTGCAGGAATAATTTTAACCTTTGACGTTATAAAAGATCTGATGGTTTTAATGGTTATTTCAGGTCCCACGCCGGCAGGGTCTCCGGTACTTATCAGAATATAAGGCGTTTTTTTCATATGCTTAACCTGTGCAGATTATTTCTAACTGCCTCTCTTCCGGATAGCTATCCTTTATTATTACAAAATCCTTTACTTTTTCTGTTTTCTTTTCTTCAATTATTTTTTCAAATAGCTTTGAAAGTTCTTCAGAGCCATTGTTCTCTTTTATTTTTTTCAGGGTTTCTTCAAGGAACATTAAATCTTCAGGTGTTATATTATCAGGAAGGTTAAAGATAAGGTATTTTATGGAATCTGCCACATAGGTTCTTGTATTGCCGAGATCATCTATGAGAGATTTTACCATATATGGCAGTACATATGGCTCTCCAAGCTTTCCCAGCGCTTCTGCTGCAAAATATCTCACATAGCCTTCTCTGTCATCAAGAGCCTCCAGTAAAGGTACAATTGCTGTTTTTTCTCTGATTTTTCCGAGAATTCTTGCTGCAAAACTTCTTACAGGCCAGTAACTGTTCTTCAGCTCATCTATAAAAAATGAAGAAAGAGTTGATATGTATTTTTTTATAATTCTATGAACCGACTTCTGTTCCATATGTTCAAGAGCTGTCCAGGAAGCTCTTCTTACAGATAGTTCTCTGTCCATAAGGGATAAGACAAGTGGCTCTACAGCATTATTACATCTCAGTTCTCCGAGCTTTTTTGCTGCAGTCAGTCTTTCCTGACAGTTACCTTCTTTGAGAGATTTTATATACTCATTCATCTGCATTTCTTTTTTATCTTCGGAATAAAATTTCATTAATTGTCTCTTTCTTCCCGTCACGCGCTAAGCGTTACGGATCACGATTTAATATATTCGAGACAGTTATTTAATTGTCATTCCTTCGTTTAAAGTCTTACTTTTTCATTTGATTTTTATTTATATCACCATGGCGAAACATATCCGTATAATAAATACAGAATGCTGCAATAATCCAGTCTTTACCACCTGTATCACCTGTAAAGTAACCTGCTGTCTGGTAGTCTCTTGTTTCAATTCTTCCTTCCTGAATATAACCTACGGGAGAAAAATTTGAATTTTCTAAACGATTTCCTCTGAAA
Source organism: uncultured Synergistia bacterium (assembly GCA_937888925.1). The sequence continues at coordinate 8,988 of CALARM010001036.1, forward strand.
AAACCTATGGGATTGAAATTTTCATCATGGAATTTTCCTCCGTCAAAAT
>CALARM010001037.1 GCA_937888925.1 uncultured Synergistia bacterium
GAGAGATTGCTTTACAGGCCATAGATGCAAGCAGAGAATTCAGAGAAAAAGCCATTCAGGAGCTTTATGAAAAACAGGAAGAACGGGGTGGAGTAACAACTATTTAGGAATCGTGACGCGTGACGCGTAACGCGTGACGCGTGACGATTTGTTTAATTATGGAAGAGCTGGAATTAACAGGAACAGATAAAGACAATTATTTAAATTTAATCATAACATGCCTTCGCTATCTTATCGAGGAATTCAGAAAAAAGGACTATCAGGAGATGGTCCAGTTCAATCAGTTACTTATAAATTTTTTTGAATTACTGAGATATAAAGCAGAACCAAAGCAGGGAGATTTCCTGGGTATATTTGAAAATATAAAGGTAGACCCGGAAGACTGCGGATTTCCAACATTCGAATCCCGTTACCTCCTCTGGAGACTGAAAGAAAAAGACGGAGGCGTAGAGAGACTCCATAAAGAAGTGGCACTCCTTGATGAAGAAATATCCAGAAAATACATGGATATATTTTTTGATGAAACCACTTTTGAATCACTGCCTCAGATACCTGTCATAAACAAACTGATAGCCATAAGGGAACATAATGAAAAGAAATTCATCTTTAACGGAGAAGAACCGGCATGGTTCAGAAGGCTTGATTTCCTGAACAGATATAGAACCATGGAAATCCCTATGGATAATGATATAAAGATTACATATATGAAATCCGAAGGAAAAGACAGATATTTTCAGGCAGTTCTTAAAGGCTTTGATGACGCGAAAAAACTCTGGGCCTTATATGAAATGGTTTTCACTGTTTCACCTGCAAGATGGAAAAGTGAACCTATAGACAGGAATAATAAGACAAAACCGGAGTTTCTTGAAAAAATGAAAAGTTTCTTCTCAAGAGATCCTGCAAATGTTTATATTATGCTCTCGACAATGGATTGTATTCAGCCGAAACTGGTTAAAAGATGTGAAATAGGACCCTTCTATTATGGCAAAACCAATAATAAACGATTCGTCAAAGAACTCTTTGAAGACAAGAAATTTCCTTATCTCATGTGCTACAGGATTGAATATATAAGCGACCAGGATTCTATCGCCCAGAATCTTCGCCAGTCAAGCGATGCTAAAGGCCAGGCAGTGGGACTCTTTGCCAATTACCTTATACCCATTGTGGATAAACTCGCCATAGGTTCGGAAGATATAAAATCATCACCGTCAACCCTTGTGAAAACTCAGAACTATTTCATATGCCCCCAGGAACTGCGTAATGATCTTATGACAAAAGTGAAATTTTATGATAATTTTAAGGTTCATGCCATTTAAATCGTGACGCGTGACGCGTGACGCGTGGATGCCCGGGTTGCAATTAAAACATGGAAATAAGTATAGTCATACCTACATATAACAGAAAAGATGTACTCAGAGAATGTTTACAGCTTATAAACAACCAGTCAGCTTCTAGAGATGATTTTGAAGTACTCCTCATAGATGACGGCTCTACAGACGGGACAGGGGAACTTGTCGGAACTGTAGAGAAAAATTATAACTTCACTTATATACGTCAGTCCAACCAGGGACAGGCTGTAGCAAGAAATAACGGAGTTAATCAGGCCAAAGGAAGAATAATATTATTTTTTGATGATGATGTTCTCCCCCATCCGGAACTGATAAAAGAACATATTATATTACAAAAAAATCAAGACGATCTTATAGTAAGAGGGCCTGTAATAAATATTCCGGAAATGAAGATACCACAGGACAGGCCGGTAGGTTTCTGGGATATGAATAAAAATTTTTTCTGCACAAGTAATGTATCTGTGGCGAAAGAACATATTATAAAAGCAGGAAGTTTCGATCCGTCTTTTCTCTGGTGGGAAGATTGCGAACTCGGATTTCGACTCAGGATGATGGGACTTAAATGGACATTTTCATTTAAAGCAATCGTGTTCCATTATAAACCATTTCAACCTGACGAACTGGCATATATAAAAAAATGGGCCATAAAAAAAGCAGTCTATGCGGTAAAACTCTACAGAAAACATCCTCACTGGAGAATAAAACTGGGTACAGGCATACATTTTTTAAGTTTTTTAAATTTAAAAATCTTCAATCCTCCCTTTCTTATAAAATTTTATGAACAGATATTCAACGGTTCGGAAAGCCGATTTTATTATCGCTCATTCCTTACGTCTCAAATAGGAAATTATTATTACCTGAATACAATAAAAGAAGAACTTAAAAAAACCGGGTAAAAATTTTTTCAAATTTTTCAAAGAATCCCTTTTTCCTGTTCCCATAGAAATATCCTTCCCCTGCAGCATCAAGAAAAACCTGTCTGTAAGAATTTTTGAAGAATTCTCTGTCATATAATTCATTATATATTTCTTTTGAACGTAAGGAATAATTTTTTCTCAATTCATCATTACTCATAAGATATTTTATGGCTTCTGCCACATCACCGGCGCCGGGTCTGACAAACATGCCATTTTCTCCGTCAAAAACAATTTCATCTATATATCCGTTCCGGCAGGCAACAACAGGTTTACCGAAATAAATGGCTTCCACGATACAGTTGGGGATACCTTCTTCCCTGTGCGTGGTGGGCATACAGACAATATCGGAACAGGCCGTAACACCCATAACATAAGATTTTTCTATATCGGCTCCGTTAAGGACTCTGAAATTTTTTAATGTCTTATTATAAAAGAGAATTTTATCCCAGGCAGAAGTTCTGGCTTTTTCCATTCTTGAAAAACCGATAAATATAACTTTTTCATCGGCCATAATTCTCATCGCTTCTGCTATAACAGGCCATCCCTTCCCGTGAACTGCTCTTGCATTAAGACTTACAACAGAAAAACCATCAGGCACATCAAAGAGGGTTCTTATATCTTTCTCTGAAGCAATTTCTCCGTCATAGAAAACAGTATTTCTTATGACTTTTATCCTTTTTTCAGGGTAATTACGGTGTTTCAGTATCTGTTTTTTTGCACCTTCGGATTCGACAGTCATATAATTATGGAGAGGATTTGCCTGAAGTTTCGGCATAACTTTCGCTCCCACGCAGAATTCCACGAGAGGAATATTCAACAGAGCACATGGTGCCGTAGCAAAATGAAAAAATCCGGTAAAAACCACATGAGGATTTATTCGCTTAAATTCATCAAGTAATTTTTGTTGATTATCCGGCCGGACATTTACAATTTCTTCCGTATAATTTAAAAATTCCTGATATTCAGAATTTCTATGTTCAAAAGATGTGAGAATATAAAATTTAATCTCTTTATAAAGGCTTCTTATAACATATTTCATGAGAGTTTCGCATCCGCCTTTATTAAAGAGAGCCGGGAAAATAATACATACTTTAATCATATAAA
>CALARM010001038.1 GCA_937888925.1 uncultured Synergistia bacterium
TTACTGAGCAGAATTATTACAGCAATATAAAGAAGTATCCACGGCCCCGTGCATATGACAGAAGATATAAGCCCTCCGTAGTTGGTCAGTAGAAAAGTTCTCACCGGATCAAGCCCTTCGACAGGTATATCCTGCATGGTTATTTTCCAGGCAAAAACAGATAATAAAATATTCCACAGGGCTCTCAATATATAAAAGAAGTTAAAGACCACCATAAAGATTCTTCCAAAACGGCGAAGTCTTATGAGTTGAATACATACTGCTATAAGAAGAAGGGATTCTATAATAATTAAAATACATAGAACCCACCAGAAGTTGATTTTAAATAACAGGTAATATTTAAAAATTTCCGGAAGTTCATATATCCCTTCGTTAATATCCATTGAGCCTTCCGAACCGGCCATAGAAAGGGCAAACAAACTGAGACCAGTCATATAAACAGCTCCGGCCATATACAAAATACCTGTTATTATGATTAAGATATGATATTCCCAGTTTGCTCTTTTCATTCTGTTTCCCCCTCTTTTTTTATATATTTTAATATTATTCCGTCTTCTCCCGCTGTCCAGCCATTATCTTTATCGATAAAATAAATACTGCGGAAGAGATGAGATTCATTGTTTATATTCCATTTATTTCCTCCGTCTGTTGTGGAAAGAATGGCCTTGTTACCACAGATCCATCCCCTGTCTTTATCAACAAAAAAAATCTTATAGAAATCAATACGGCTGTTAGAAGATATTTTTACACTCTTCTGTCTGATCCAGTTTTTACCTCCGTCAGAAGTATGGATTATCATTCCGCTTGAGCCGACGGCCCATCCGTTTAATTCGTCTACAAAATGAACACTCCTCAGATCATAGGTTCTCCCTGAATATCTGTCATTGGGATCTGCCACCTGAGTTTCCCATGAATGTCCTCCATTAGCTGTATGGACAATAAGACCTGAATCCCCCACAGCCCAGCCTTTATTATTGTTAATAAAACATATACTGTTAATCTGTCCGGCTGTTCTATACTCTTCCACCCACGTAGTTCCTCCATCTTTACTGTAGAGGATAATACCTTTATGTTCTTTCTCTACCCTTCCTGTAACTCTCCCTTCCAGAGAGTTAATAAAATGTACGTCTGAGAGACGATTTTTATCGTCTTTTAACTGTACAGACCAGTTATTTCCGCCGTCAGAAGTGTGTATAACCGTTCCTTCCCATGACACAGCCCATCCGTTTTTCAGATCAGTAAAATAAATTGCCTGAAGATTCTCTTCTGTATTACTGTTCTGACTCACCCACGTTTCTCCGCCATCTTTCAGATATAAAATCTTTCCCTTCTGTCCTGCTGTCCAGCCGTTATTTTTATCTGCAAAATAAATATCTGCCACCATAGTACCGTTATCAAGGCTTACATTCCAGTTTTGCCCTCCGTCAGAAGTAAAAAGAATTTTATATCCTGCAATAAATCCGGTGTCTTTATCAATAAAAGAAGCACCGTAGAGAGGAGAAAACATCAGAGGATGGAGTTCATGTTTAACCCATGTAGAGCCTCCGTTATCTGTATAAAATACCATACTGGATTTACTCACAATCAATCCATGGTCTTTATCTGAGAAGGAAATATCATGGAGTTCTCCTTTAAATTCACCTGATACCCTTTCCCATGTAGAGCCTCCGTCTGTTGTATAGATAACAATACCTCCGGCACCTGCTGCCCAGCCGTTTTTATTATCTGTAAAATATATACATGCAATGGGATATGTTATGCCGCTTTTCTGTTTTTTCCATGTCACGCCTCCGTCTTTCGTATGAAATATTGTCCCCTTTTTCCCTGTAACCCACCCTTCTTTATCATTTAAAAAATAAAGGCCGAAAAGCCTGACATTTGTTCCGATTTTTTGTTTTTCCCAGGTTTTCCCGCCGTCTGAAGTATGAAGAACTGATCCGAAGGCACCGCATATCCATCCGTTCTTTATATCAGTGAACTGGACTCGTAAAAGTTTCTTCTTCTCCCCTGATTGCTGAATTTCCCAGTTTTTACCGCCGTCAGAGGTATGAAGGATTGTTCCTCCTTCTCCGACGGCCCAGCCGTTCAGTTTATCGGGGAAATCTACTTTAAGAAGGGATTCCTTTGAAGGACTTTTTTGCTTTTCCCATGTAAGACCTCCGTCAGAGGTGTGAACAATAAGACCATCACTCCCGACAGCCCATCCATTCTGATGGTCTGAAAAGGAAATGCCTGAAAATATATCATCTCTTTCCAGTATGGTTTTCCATTCGGGATATTTTACAGATTTATATATGTCGTAACAGCAGCATCCTGTCATAACATTTAATATAGTGATAATAATAAGGCAGGAATAGATTCTTCTTGATATCATCATAAAAGACTCCATTAAGAATTCATGAAATTCCGTGCAGTATATTTATTATAACATATTCTGCAAGAAGGATGACAATAATCCAGTTTCAACCTCTCTTCACCCTTCACTTTTCACTTTTCACTACTCACGACTCACCCTTCACATCCAAATTTCCTATCTCTACTCTGAACTCTGCTCCTCTGGTTGCTCCGTCACTTGATACGGAAATAGAACCATTATTTTCATTTAAAAAATTAAGGAAAGAATGAAGTCCCAGGCCATAGCCATATTGTTTGGTAGTAAATCCTGATTTAAATACAGACGGCATATCTTCCTCTTTTATACCTGTTCCATTATCACGGAAAATTATAAAAACCCTGTCTTCTGTATCATTTCTGAAGATTTTATCGGCTTTTATGAAGATATGACCTTTATCTTTATTATCTCCTTCTTCTATGGCTTCCATAGAATTTTTGAGTAAATTGATTATGCCATGAATAATCTGGTGCTTTTGATTATTTATAAATAAATCAGATGATGAAAATTCCGTTTCTACCTTAATATTTTTTTGCTCCAGAGCCGGTTGAAAATCATAGAGGATATTTTCTATAAGTTCTTTTATGGAAAATTTTTGAATAAATTTTTCTCTTTTTTTTCTTGTTTCAATAAAAGCTTCCTGCTGATGTTTTATAGTCATAATCATATGAGACTGTATCTCTGAAATTTCTTCTATAGAGGTGTTTAATGCCGGTATAACTCTATTTAAGAGTATGTCTTCAAATTTATCAATATATTTAAGGCTGCTATCAGGTAAAGGAGTTTCTTTTATTTTTTTAAAAATCTCCGGATATTGTTTCATAGAATCCAGAACATGCTGGATATTCAACAACCTGCCATCAAGCCCGGCAATGGCATTTCCGATATTATGAAGATATGAACTGGCAGCTTCAAAGAGCCCTGCACTATATGCGAGTTCTGCCTCTGTTTCTTTGAGTTTCTCTCTGAGTTGTGAATCTATTAATTCTTTTGTCCTCAAATCCAGTTCAAGAGACATCTGGTTAAAATTTGAAGAGAGTTTATCAATTTCTTCTATGCCGGACATTACTACTTCAACATTTGTCAAACTCTTACCAAGATAAGATGTTGCTTCTGTAAGATTTACAACAGGCTCTGAAATCATATCTGACAGCTTTATAGATTTTCTCAGGAGATATATAAAAAAAAGAAAGTAAAATAAAAGCATTAAAGCTATAGCTCCAAAACCTATTTTTCTTGCAAGATATTCAAGCTCATAAACAGGTTTGAATATAACATCTTTATCAATAAGCAACAGCAATCGCCATCCTGTTTCTTTTACACTTTCCTGAAAGAGGAGATAACTTTTTCCCTTAATAGAAAAATCAATGTTATGAATATTTGAATCAAAAAGACCGTTAATCTGTTTTACAATTTTTTTATCTTTATTTTTTAAAATATTATATTCTTCGGGCTTTAAGATTTCTTTACTTACAGGATTATTATAGACATGTTTTTTTAATTCTTTTAAATCCATTAAACTCTCCACCTTCTCAGGCATAGCGAGTATCATTCCTTCTTTATTTACAAGAAAAAGGCTTGCTTCCCAGGGAAGATTAAGTTTAAGAATGTTTCTTACAATGATGTCAATAGTGACATCTATGCCTGTAACACCTTCGAGAAAATCTTTATTATAGACAGGAACAATACAGGAAACCATCCATCCTTTCCCTGCAGGGTCCAAATAGGCATCTGTCCATACAGGCTTTTTATCCGGATTATGTTTTTTATCTGCTTCATAGTAAAAATTAAAATCTTCCATATGAAGGTCAGGATCATATTGTTTATAAACTTCCGGAATAAAAGGATAATATCTGTTCATTTCATCGAAGGTGTTAAAATATACTGCCACAATATTCGGATTATTTTCCTTTACCAGTTTATAAAGAGGGTCAAAAGCTTCTGTCTGTAAAGCCTTATTGTATTCTTTATCTTTAACTCTCGTTCTTCTGCCGTAAAAGAGACTGCACCCTCCGTTATCATTTACCTTGTAAAAAACTCCGTTCTCTGCCGTTTTAAAGAGAGGTTTTTCACCGGGAATAGCAAAGGCGCCGGGATATTCGAAAAATCTCCGATTTTCTGATTGTAAAATTATGGAATAATCGGATATGGTTTTGAGTTCACTGTTAATTTTATCCGCTTCTCTCAATAATATTTTATCAACATTCTGTCTGGCTTCATTCAATAAAATATCTTTACTTTTGTTAGCAATAAAATTATTAATAGTAAAATATAAAATCAATAAGATTATTTCTATAGTAAAAATCGGTATCAGGGAAGATGTAAGATAATTATTATAAATTATGGTTTTAAGAGATTTCTTGTTTTTTTCCATAAAACCTTAAAGTTTCCATATATCTTTTGCATATTCCACGATTGTCCTGTCACTTGAGAACTTTCCCGTTCTTGCTACATTTAATATGGCTTTACCTGCCCACACAGAACTGTTAATATAATCTCTATCCGCCATTTTATGAGCTTCTATATAGGAAGAGAGATCTGCAAGATGAAAATAAGTATCTCCATGAAGTATATTCTCATAAATCCATTTGAAGAGATACGGTTCTTCAGGACAGAAGATATTACCGGCAAAAGCATCAACAACCCTTTTTATATAAGGATTTCCATAGTAATCCCACGGGTTATATGTTCCATTTTCTTTCATATAATTTATTTCTTCTGCTTTAAGGCCGAATATATAAATATTATCGGCCCCTACTTCTTCCATTATTTCAATATTTGCGCCATCGAGTGTACCGATGGTGAGAGCCCCGTTAAGAGCAAATTTCATGTTACCTGTCCCCGATGCTTCCATACCTGCAGTAGATATCTGTTCGCTCAGATCTGCGGCGGGGATAATCTTTTCGGCAAGACTCACCCTGTAATCAGGAATAAAAATAACCTTTATAAGATCCTTTACTCTTTTATCCGTATTAATAACAGAGCCCATGTTGTTTATAAGTTTTATTATCTGTTTTGCCGCCCTGTATCCCGGAGCCGATTTTCCTGCAAATATATAGGTTCTGGGGACAGCCGGTTCCACTCCGTCTTCTATGAGGCTTAAATATTCATGAATAATATGCATTACGTTCAATAACTGTCTTTTATATTCATGCATACGTTTTGCCTGAATATCAAACAGAGATGAAGGATCTACGATAAAATCAGTATTTTCTTTAATTATTTTCGCAAGTCTCTCTTTATTGGCTTTTTTCACCTTCATAAATTCTTCCCGAAAATTTTTATCTCCCCTGTACTTTTCCAGTTCTTTAAGGCGGCTCAGATCTGTTATCCATCTGTCTCCTATTGTTTTATTTAACAATCCGGCCAGGAGCGGATTGGCCTGATTGAGCCATCTTCTCTGGGTTATACCATTGGTTTTATTATTAAATCTTTCAGGGAACATATGATAAAATTCCGGTACCAGTGACGTCTTTATGAGTTCTGAATGAAGTGCGGAAACACCGTTAATGGAATGGCTTCCTATTATGGCAAGGTTTGCCATTCTGACCTGTTTCGGATTGCTTTCTTCAATAACGGATATTTTACTTATAATATCCCCGCTGTCAGACCGGAGTTTGATTGCTTCCTGTAAGAAGCGATGATTGATTTCATATATAATCTGAAGATGTCTAGGCAGAACCTTTTCAAAGAGTGGTACAGGCCATTTCTCGAGAGCCTCAGGGAGTAATGTGTGATTTGTATAGCCAAGTGTTTCTACTGTAATAGGCCATGCTTTTTCCCAGGGAAGATTATTTTCATCTACAAGAATTCTCATTAATTCTGCCACTGTAAGGGAAGGATGGGTATCATTCATCTGAATGGCAATCTTTTCAGAAAATTTATTCAAATCATTATGTTCTTTTTTAAATTTCCTCATTATATCCCTTATGGCACATGCCACAAGGAAATATTCCTGTATAAATCTCAGTTCTCTTCCCTCTTCGAAGGAATCTGACGGGTACAGGACTTTTGTCACTGTTTCTATAAGCATTTTTCTCTCTACTGCTTTAAAATAATCGCCTTCATTGAATATTTCCATATCAAATTCCTCGGAAGCTCTTGCAGAGAACAGTCTCAAATAGTTTACTGTTTTTCCTCCGTATCCCGTAACAGGTATATCATAGGGAACTCCTATAATATCCTTCCAGTCAAGCCAGAGAGGATTATAATT
>CALARM010001039.1 GCA_937888925.1 uncultured Synergistia bacterium
CTATAAACATAAGGATCCGAATTTTTCAAGACCTCTGTTCCTGGATTTTATTCAATTACTTTATACTAAAGTTCAAACAGCCAGAGGAGATAAATCATGGGCAGGTCTTACTCCCTATGTAAGCGAAAATATTTTAAACCTTGAGAGAATGGGTGTTTCACCATCACCTCCCGATAAGGTTGATGATATTGTAATAGGCACGTCGAATATTAAGAAAATAGACACTACTTCTCCGCAATTTGATAAAATAACCGTAGAGTTTGAAGCAAATTATACTGAACACAGAGCCGGGCCCAAAGCCGAAACTGTCATATATTATTCAAAAGAAATATGGATTTTCCAGAGGAAAAAAGGAGTGCTGTCAAAAGGACCTGAAGATATAACTTCATTCCACTGTCCTTCATGCGGAAGTCCTGTTGAAGTAAAACGTGACGGAACATGTCCTCACTGTGATATGGTAGTGAACAGAGGTGATTTTCACTGGCAACTGGCCAGTGTTCTCTCAATTGAGAAATATCCCAGGCCGCCTCTGAAATTTACCGGCTCTTCCGTAGAAAGAGGGACTGAACTGCCTGATGTGGTACAACATAATATTCAGTCTGTAAAAAGAGCATTTCAGGCCCGTTATCCCAATTTTTCCTGGACAGACTTCAATCAGAAGGTAAGACATACGTTCATAACACTGCAGAATGCATGGTCAACATGTAACTGGGAACTGTCACGTCATCTTGAGACAGACCATCTCTTTTCAACCCATAGATACTGGATAGAAAGATATAAAAAAGAAGGATTCAGAAACTGTATTGAAGATATCGACATACAGTCTATTTCTCATGTGAAGATAGAACAGGACGCCTATTATGAGAGTATAACAGTCAGAATTAAAGCCAGTATGAAAGATTATACTCTGAACTCTTCCGGCCATGTAGTGGACGGAAATAAGAACAGATCCAGAACTTTTTCCGAATACTGGACTTTTATCAGAAGAGCCGGCTTTGCGGAAGATAAAAAAGAAAAGAAAGAAAATACATGCCCCAACTGCGGTGCTGCCATAAAGGTCAGTATGGCAGGTATCTGTGAATACTGTGACAGCAAGATAACGTCCGGAGAATTTGACTGGATCCTTTCAAATATAGAACAGGACGAAGCATATAAAGGGTAGTTTATTTATCTATCCATCCCAGGGCAGAAGCTCCTCCTCCTGTAAGAAATCTTGTTTCATTTTGTTCAAGATCTATAAGCCATATTTCTTTTTTTACAGGATTATTATAGACAATTTTTAACGAATCCAGTGATATACATGGCTGACTGACTGTGGAACCGTAACTTTCTACAGATGTATTGAGCATACGCATTTTCCCTTCTTCACTCATGGCTAAAACATATCTTCCGTCTTCACTCCAGAAAGGTTTGTAGCCTTTACCCAGTATTTTAGCTGATCCGTTCAGGTTAACCATATATATATTGTTTTCTTTTGTTTTCTTGTCGGGAGCTTCGAATACAATTAAATCTCCTTCCGGAGACCATTGAGGGGCAGTAAGGGTTTCTCCTTTTTTATTTACTTTTGAATTGAAGAGAGCCCTCATACCTCCGCTTTCTATATTAATAATCCATACATCGCCTGTTCCCGATTTGTTTGCCCGAAATGCTATCCTTTCCCCGTCAGGTGACCAGGAAGGATTATAAGGTGAAAGACCTTTTACTTTATCTCCTCCCGGATTCTTTAACCATTCTCCGGTGGCAGGCACAATATATAATTTATTCTGTACTACCAGGGTTATTTTGTCTTTTTCAGGAGACCAGGATATATTCTGTTTCGGACTTATCATAAATTCTTTTATTTTTACATATTTTGTGCCGTTTGTGTATATTATCCCCAGGATTCCTTTAGGATCTTCCGGCTTTGCTTTTGCCGCACATACCACTTTACTTCCGTCAGGTGAAAAATTATTAATACTTTCCATTTCAGAGCTTCTGGATACATTTACTGCACAGGTACCGTCCCAGTTCATAATGAAGAGATCATTTTCTTTTATTCCTGCAAGTTTTTTTCTTTCAGGCGACATAAGCAGTTCTTTATATTCACTTACATCACATATTTTTTCTTCATCACTTCCTTCTGAATTTATTGTCCACAGATTCCCTTCACTGACGAATAGAACAAGCCCTTCTCCGCCTCTGGCATATATTGCTAATGAGACTATAAATATAATTGCAATGATTGTTAAAAATTTTTTTTTCATAACTGTGACCTGCCTTTCTTTAACAATAAGCTATATTATAAATTATTTAGATAAAATATAATTTTTATCTGAAACTTTATTTCACGCCATTAAAAATGAAAATTCCTATATTTTTTATTATACATTTTTTCAGAACCTGTGACAACAATTAAAACTATTATCTATTGAA
>CALARM010001040.1 GCA_937888925.1 uncultured Synergistia bacterium
ATGTCAGCCAATACTGCTTTTTCTTTTATTCTTACAGGTATATCCTTATGGATGGTGCAGACAAAAAGAGTAAATCCAATTTTTTATTATCTGAGCAGAATATGTGCTTTTATTGTTTTTTTGATAGCTATTATTACGATAAGTGAATATTTATTTAATGTTAATCTATATATTGATGAATTATTATGTACACAGAGCTATGGTTTTGAACGTTATCCGGGCCGTATGTCACCTTCTTCTGCATTGAATTTTATATTAATCGGTATGGCCATAATGTTTCTGGACATGGAGAGACCTGCCGGTTACATACCTGCTCAGTATATAATACTTATGGTAGGAGTAAATTCATTTTTATCTATTATCGGTTATTTATTCGGTATTGTTTCTTTATTTACTGTAGGTTTGTATAAACCTGTAGCATTCCACAGTGCTATATGTTTTCTATTTGTTTCTATTTCAGTCATAATGTCCAGACCGGATAGAGGTTTTATGAAAATATTCACCGGTAATAATGTTGCAGCACATATGTTACGTTATATTTTAGTTGTCTCTTTTTCTACTCCCGTACTGGTAGGGTTCTTATGTTTTTTCTGTCGTATAGGAGGTATTTATTCCGTTTCCTCAAGCTTTCTTATATTTTTATTATCAAATCTTATTGTATTTGTTTTCTTATTGTATTTTACTTCAAGCCTGTTAAATAATTTTGAATTTAAGTTTAATAAAGTGACGAATGATTTAAAGATAAGTGAGGAAAAATTTCACAGCCTTGTTTCATGTGCTCAGGACGCTATTATTATACTTGAGGAAGGGAAGATCGTTTTTTGTAATGATTCAGCCATAAAGATATTCGGTTATTCTTATGAAGAGGTTAACGGTAAAGAATTTCATATGTTCCTTTCTTCAAATCTTTACAGTACATCCGAGAAACTTGATCTCAGTACGATACATACAGGGGAAGATTACTCGATTTCCAGTAAAGTCTGCGAATTTGTTGCATTGAAAAAAAATGGCCACGAATTTGCTGCAGAGCTATCTATTACAGCGGTAAAGCTTGATGATAAGTGGACTACAATAGGAATAATAAGAGACGTATCGAAATATAGAAAATACTGTGAGAAGCTAGAGAAAAATAATAAGGAAATGGAACATACTGTTAATCGCCTCACCGAGGAATTGTTAAAGATAAGTTTAAAGCTGAAAAAAGTCGAATTTGAAAGGGGCAATTACAGAGCTGAACAGGATAAAGCTTCTTGACGTAAACGTTATTTTATTTTATAATTCAGAATATATTTGAGAGAAATTATGCGGGGGGATAATTCTTGTATTGCCTTGAATGTTACAGTGAAAATGCTGAGAATTCTCTCTTCTGTGAAAATTGTGGATGTCAATTTGAAACAATTAATGAACAGGAAGAAGAAATTCTTAAAAATCGATATAAAGTTATTACCTCTTTATCTTCGGAAGACACTGTTTTTCTTTCCTATGATTTAAATTTAAACAGACCATGTGTTGTTAAAATAATGGCGGATCTTCAGGATTTATCTTATGAGGAAAAAGGACAGGTCGGGCAATCCTTCAGAAAAGAGGCATCATTACTTACTAATTTACGCCATCCCAACCTGCCGTGTGTTACCGATTATTTTTTAGAAGATGATTTTTTTTATATTATCATGGATTATATAAGAGGCAAAAATCTTGATGTTCTTTTAAGAAATAGTCTCAATAAGGCTTTGCCTGAAAGCCGGGTAATTCAATGGTTAATCCAGATTTGCAGAATAATGGATTATCTGTATAATTACAAAAACATGTTATATGGTAATCTGAAACTGAATAAGTTTGTCGTAAGAGATAGTGATAAATCAATAATTCTTGTAGACTTTGGCACAGTATCTATGAGAAATTTGATAAGTGGCACTTCTATGGACAAACAGGATATAAGAAATGATATTTATCTCGCCGGTGTTATCATGTATCAGCTTTTAACTGGAAAGTATCCTGATGAACCTCTTAAATGTTCTTCTATAAGAGAAATGTTACCGGACCTGTCGGAGGAAATAGACTTTATTGTCATGAAATGTCTTCAGGGAAACGTGAAAGATAGGTTTTCTGATTTTAATGTTTTAAAACAAAATCTTCTGGAATTATATACATTAAATTTTGGCACAGGAAATAAATATAAAACCGGTACTTTTATAACAAAGGATAAAGAAATTAAATATGACGATCTTCAGAATAAATATATAA
>CALARM010001041.1 GCA_937888925.1 uncultured Synergistia bacterium
CCTTCACTTCTTTTTCATTTTAGGTAAAAAATATCTCACCAGTTGATCTGCAGCTACAAACATAATAACCAGTCCCTGAATAATACTTGCTATCTGTTTCGGTGTTCTGGCCAGTACCATCATCTTTGTAGCACCACTGCTTAAAGATCCGAACAGCAAGGCAGAAAGTATTACTGCAAGCGGATTATTCCGGGCAAGTAATGCCACGGCAATACCCTGAAATCCATAATCAGCAGATATGTCAGGAGTAAAATATCTGAATACTCCGAGAACTTCACAGCATCCTGCAATACCTGCGAGAGAACCGCTTATAAACATTGCAAGAACTACATTTTTCGCCACGTTTATTCCGCCGTATTCAGCGGCAAGAGGATTGTATCCGACGGCTCTCACTTCATATCCTACAGTTGTACGGTTCAAAAGATAATAAATAATTACTGCCACAATGAGGGCAATAAATATAGAAACATTCAATCTCACAATCAGACGGAGAAGCTCTGCCGTTACATGCACATGAGGGGTCTTGGGAGATACACCTTCAGGGTCTCTCATAGGGCCGTTTACCAGGAATTCCGTAAATTTCAAAGCCACAAAATTTAACATAATAGTCGTTATAACTTCATGAGCTCCAAATCTTGCTTTTAAATACCCTGCAAGACCTCCCCAGAGACCTCCTGCAATTATGGCTGCAAGAAAACAGAGAGGAAGATGTATGAAAGAAGGAAGAGTAAAAGCATATCCCACATACGCAGCAGCAACGGCTCCGATAAGAAGCTGTCCTTCGCCGCCTATATTAAAAACACCGCATCTGAAGGCAAAAGCTACGGAAAGTCCGCAGAAAATAAGAGGAACTGTTTTGACAAGCGTTTCTGCAATACTTGCTTTACTGCCGAAAGCTCCATATAAAAGAGCCATATAGGAATGAAGTATACCTCTTCCCGAAATGGCAATAAATATAGACCCCACCACAAGAGCCATTATGACTGCAATTATCGGTACTATTATATCTATTATATTACCTTTTTGTTTCTTCATATCTTTTCTATAGTGACATGGACTATCTGCCACGCATCACGCATTACGCATCACGCATCACGATTTAGCTCCTGTCATCATAACTCCTATTTTATCCTGTGTGGCATCGGCCCCTGATAATTCTCCGACAATCTTTCCTTCATATATAACAAGGATTCTATCACTCAGATTCATAATCTCCTCAAGCTCAAGAGACACGAGCAGTATACCTTTCCCGTTGCGGCGCTGTTCAAGAAGATTTTCCTGTACAAATTCAATGGCTCCCACATCAAGGCCTCTGGTAGGCTGTGAAGCTATTAAAAGATTGGGATTCCTTGTTATTTCTCTGGCTATAATGATTTTTTGCTGGTTCCCTCCTGAAAGAGAACGGGCAAGAACTTCTTTTCCCGGAGTTCTTACATCAAATTTTTCTATGAGTTTTGCCGCAAAATCATATACAGCTTTATAACTTAAATTTATCCAGTGAGCAAAGGGAGATTTATAGTATTCCATAAGGACAAAATTTTCAGCTACCGAAAAATTCAACACAAGACCTCTTTTATGTCTGTCTTCAGGAATATGGCCAAGACCTGTCTCTATTATCTTGCGAGGCACCATATTGATTATGTCTTTCCCTTTGAGAAACACATGTCCCGAACCTTTCCTGAGGCCTGCTATAACTTCTACCAGTTCAGTCTGTCCGTTACCGTCAACCCCTGCAAGACCTACAATTTCTCCTGCTCTCACATTAAAACTTATTGACTTCAGTGCAGGAAGTCCCCTGTCATCTACGGCACTTACTTCCTGAACATCCAGAACTACTTCTCCCGGTTCAATTGCTTCCTTTTTTACACGAAATACTACGTCACGGCCTACCATCATGCTGGCAATCTTTTCCGTAGATACTTCCGATGTGACTGCTTCTCCCGTAATCTTTCCGTGGCGAAGTACGACAATCCTGTCGGAAATCTGTTTTACTTCATCAAGTTTATGGGTTATTATAATTATGGATTTGCCTTTTTCTATAAGTAATCTGATAATGGAAAAAAATTCTTTTATCTCCTGAGGAGTAAGTACTGCCGTAGGTTCATCCAGAATAAGGATTTCCGCTCCTCTATAAAGGGTCTTCAAAATTTCCACCCTCTGCTGCATACCTACGGAAATATTTTCTATTCTGGCAAAAGGATCTATTTTCAATCCGTACTGATCCGATATATCTTTAACCTTTTT
>CALARM010001042.1 GCA_937888925.1 uncultured Synergistia bacterium
CATGGGTAAGAATAAATTCCACACCTTCCATTTTCTCTGCTTCACTTATATCTATATTTTTTATTAAGGCATGGGCATGAGGACTTGCAAGAACTTTTATATAAAGAGAATTAGGCCTTACCATATCTTCTACAAAACTCGGGTCAGAACAGAGTAACTGATGTCCGTCAACTTTGGTAGTAGATTTCCCGACTATTCTGAGATCTTTGCGGAAAGAAGGATATTCCTTTTTATAATCCTTATCGCCTTTCATTCTTTTTACTGCGACTTCTATGGCATCAAAGATCTGTTTGTATCCTGTACATCTGCATATAATCCCCGAAAGACCGTCTTTTATATCATCTTCAGACGGCTCAGGGTTTCTATCCAGTAATTCCAGTGTTGCCACAAGCATAGCAGGTGTGCAGTAACCGCATTGAACCACTCCCGTATCCAGGAATGCCTGCTGTATGATATGGAGCTGATTGTTTTTTGCAAGGGATTCCGATGTTCTTACATCACATCCGTCTATTTGAGGAGACAGTAACTGACATGAATTTACTGCTTTCCCGTTAAGAAGGATTGTACACGCTCCGCATGTACCTTCACCGTCACAGCCGTTTTTTACGGAAAGAATGCCGTTACGTCTGAGGAGATCTATTACCCTTTCTCCTGCTTCTGTGTCGAGTCTTTTAGGTTTTCCGTTTAATGTTATATTTATTTTCACAGGGAAATACCTCCTTTTTTTGCTGCTTCATAGAGAGCCTGTATAACAAGACCACCGGCAAGTTCTTTTTTAAACCACCCTTTTCCTCTCAGATCATCAATAGGGCTTATCTGGCTTTCCAGATGTTTCCTGACCTCAGGAGCATAATCTATTAATTTGCCTTTAAGTTCGTGACCTCTGAGAAAATTTTCCGTTTCCGGTATCCTGACAGGTGTAACAGAGACCCCTCCTATGGCCAGTCTTGCATCTTTACATATGCCTTCTTCAAGTTCCATACCGAGGCAGACATTTATTAATGCCAGATCATTCGATGTTCTTGTATAGCGGCATATGGAAATATGGAAGTTTTTACGGAACGGCACGATTATCTTTGTTATAAGAGGCCTTTCTTTTTTCTGTATATATTCATAAAGGGGTACTTCCTGTTTTAAATCTTCTGAAGAATAAATCTCCAGAAAAGTATCCATAACAAGAAGTACGGGTATCATATCGGAACAGGATTTACATGCAGCAATATTTCCCCCCAGGGTTGCCATATTTCTTACATTCCTGTTACTTACATTTGAAGCAGCCTGTTTTATCATAGAAAAAGGCTCTCCGGAAAGCTCCGGCCTTTCTATGATTTGTTGTAATGTTATTAACGGGTAAATAACTAACCTGTCTTCTTCTTTTTTTACTCCTGATAATCCAAGCCTTCCAAGGCTTATAAGTCCTGAAATACTCTCCGGTGTTCCCGGATAACCTTTTGCATTTATTTCAGTACCTCCTGCAAGAAACCTGTAATCAGGCTGTTCCTCTTTTATCCTCAGAGCATCTGCTACTGTGGTAGGTGTATAAAATTCTTTTATCATAGCTTATCCCTCCCGGTTTAACTATTCACCATATATATTTACTGAAAAAAGCAGATTTCCTTCATTAATTTTAGGGAAATTTCGTGTGTATCAGTGAGTGGTGAAAAGTGAAAAGTGAAAAGTGAAAAGTGAAGAGTGAAGAGTGAAGAGTGAAAAGTGAATAGTGAATAGAATTGGACGTTATTCACTATTCACCATTTACCCTTATATATAACCTTTAAGAGCTTCTATTAACATATCAATTTCTTTTTCCGTATTGAAGTAGTGTACTGAAATCCTGAGACATTCAGGATAGGGTATGGATCTTATAATAATCTTTTTGCTTTTGTACATATCTGTAACTATATTATTCATATCTATGGCCTGAATTACAAAAGATACAAGACCGCTGGATTTTTCTTTTTCTGCAGGACTGATTATATTAACACCTTTCATATCTGCAAGTTTATCTTTCAGATAAGACACAAGTTTTTCTATTCTGGAACAGATAAATTCTTCACCGATCATGTTGTAGAAATCAAGTGCGGCAGAGAAAGCAAAATATGAGGCACTGCATGGAGTCCCTACTTCAAACCTCCTGGCTCCTTTATGGAGAACAAAACCTTCGGAAGGGGAAAATTTCTCTACAGAATTATAACCCATACGGCCCGGTCTCAGGTGGTTTAAAGCTTCTTTTTTTACATATAG
>CALARM010001043.1 GCA_937888925.1 uncultured Synergistia bacterium
TTTGCCAGTCAGTCAGTCAAAATTCGTTATGTATCAGAAGATAATGTAAATCTAAGGTGTAAACCATCACTCAGTTCTGACGTAGTAAGAGTCCTTAATAAAGGGCAAAAATTATATGTGAAAAACTACAAAAACGGCTGGATCTCTATCGAACTTTCAAACGGTATAACAGGATGGATAAATGAAAAATTTGTAACTGCCCAGAAACCGACTCATTCAGTAAACGTATCTTCCCGTGGTGATATTTCAACAATGAAGGTTCGTTATATAAACTCTGAAGGTGTTAATCTCAGGCAGTCTCCATCTCTATCCAGTTCCATAGTCTCTGTTTTAAGCAGAGGGGAAAAAGTTTTTGTCCAGAGTTACAAGTCCGGATGGATAGGAATTTATCTTGAAAGTGGGAAAAAAGGCTGGGTACATGAAAAATTCATATCTACCTCTCCAGGTAATGGAGATGAATGTAAAGTTAGATATATTATAGGTAATCAGATAAATGTCAGGAATTCTCCGTCACTTAACGGTAAAGTAATTGCCACTGCCAGTCAGGGAGATAAAGTTAAAGTAATGGCATATAAAAATGAAGGATGGGTAAAAGTATTATTTTCAGACGGACGGACCGGGTGGGTTCATGAGAAATTCATAGGGAAAGAACCTGCACAGACACCGGGAATGAAGATACGTTACGTGCTCGGCACCCATGTTAATTTAAGGGATAAACCATCTACAAATGCTGCTATAGTTGGTTCCGTATCGAGCGGCGAAAAAGTCCTTGTAGAAGCATATGATGATTCAGGCTGGGCTTATATAGAATTATCAGGAGGGACAAATGCATGGATTAATGTTGAATTTATTACCTCTTCTCCTGTATATCCCGGCATGAAAGTAAGATATGTCTGTGGAAATGGTGTAAACGTAAGAAGTAAAGCATCTCTGAATTCTTCTGTAGTAACAATTGCCAATGCAGGAGATAAAGCTTTTATCAAAACTTACGATAGTTCAGGATGGGTAAGTGTTGTTCTGGAAGGAGAACGTAAAGGATGGATTAAAGAGAAATATCTTACAGACTCACGGAATGCACAGAATACCGTAACATCTTCAAAAATAAGATATATTCAGGGTAACGGTGTAAATGTGAGAAAAGGTCCATCACTAAATGAGAAAGTTATCACAACTGTTAATAATGGTCTGGAAGTCCGTGCTGAAAGTTATGATAACGACGGCTGGGTACTTATTTCAACAAATAAGTATAAAGGCTGGGTATATAAAGGTTATATAGGTGTAGATGTACTCCCTGATGAAATGGTGGCCATATCATCAGGTTCTTCCGGCAGTTCATATAAAACTCCCGTAAGTAGCAGAGGAAACGGACTTGTTGATACAGCTTATTCATACATGGGTGTTCCCTATGTATGGGGTGGAACAACATCCTATGGATTTGATTGTTCCGGATTTGCCCAGAGGGTTTACGCAGATAATGGTATTTCCATTCTAAGAACCGCCGATGCTCAGTTTACCGAAGGTATTTCTGTAGGAAGAAATGAATTACAGCCCGGAGATATGGTGTTCTTTACAACCTATACATATGGTGCGTCCCATGTAGGTATTTATATCGGTAATTCAGAATTTATTCATGCATCATCAGGGGCCGGTGAAGTAACAATAAACAGTCTGAATGATTATTATTACAATGAAAGATTTCTTGGAGGACGCAGAATTCAGTAAAATATAAGTGACTGGTGAGTGGTGAATAGTGAGCAGACAGGTTTGTTTTCACTTACTACTCACAAAAAATATAACAGGGGCGATTAAATCACCCCTGTTATTATTTTTCAGATATTTTTATTTAAGCTGCTTTTTCTACTTTTTCTACTTTACTGTCTATTTTACTGCCTGTGTCAGTATTTGCGCATGTATCAGTCTTTGAGCTGTCTGTACTGGTAAGGGTAGAGGATTTTCGAGAATCTGTCACATAAAAACCAGATCCTTTAAAAATTATACCTACTGGTGATATTAATCTATTTGCTACTGATCCACAACGTTCACAATTCACTTGCTGCCCGTTTAATTTAAAAGTAAAATATTCAAATTTATGTCCACAGGTAGAACATCTAAAATCATAGATTGGCACAGAAAATCCCCCTTGCAGATAAATTTAATAATTTTCATCGAGTAATTATAAAACTTCACTGACATTCTGTCAAGTATTTTTTGGATTTGACCTTATTACAAAAATTGAGTTATAAT
>CALARM010001044.1 GCA_937888925.1 uncultured Synergistia bacterium
GCGATTCCTTCGGAGGTTTTGGCAGTTTCGGCGACGAAAAACCTGTTGAAGAAGGCGATTCCTTCGGAGGTTTTGGCAGTTTCGGCGACGAAAAACCTGTTGAAGAAGGAGATTCCTTCGGAGGTTCTGGCAGTTTCGGCGACGAAAAACCTGTTGAAGAAGGCGACTTTTCCAGAGGTTTCAGTAAATCTTTGGGAGAAAAAGATAAATCAATTTCATTATTAAAAAAGGGACTTGATAATATACAGGATGCATCTCTCGAAATTTACGGAGCACAGATGACACTTAAGGCAGAAATAGACAGGGCTAATAGAGGCCCTGTAAGACTCTGTCCCCGTTGTTCCCATGAAGTTGCTGCAGATTTAAAATTTTGCCCTGAGTGTCGTGCAATAATTCCTCAGCTTCACTCTGCTCACAGCAGACTCGACATCAAAGACTCCACTATGGAGGAACAAAAACAGTATATGGTTCCTCCCCATATTAAAAAGGTTTATACTGCTGCCTGGGATGTAAGTAAAGGTAAAATAACAAAGGATGACTTTGAAAAAATACTCGACTGGTTCGAAAATAATATACGGGAAAATAGTATAAACATGAATGAATTACTGACTGTACCTGAGGGCATTACAAAGGAAGAAAAGACACTTTTTGAATCTATCAAACAGAATATAGAAGAAGGTGTACAGGAATGTCTTACCGGTATAGAAGATATGAGAATGTATTTACTGAATGATGATATATTAAATCTGGAGACAGGACTTGGAAAAATTATGAAAGGGGGAGACATGCTTTACGGTGTAAAGCAACTGGGAGACAGGGTGTCACGGACAGGAAGGAAGAATAAGTGAGTCGTGAGTCGTGAGTCGTGAGTAAATATATTCCTTACTCACAATTCACGACTCACTCACTAATTACCAGGAATTACGTTTTACGAGATTTCCTTTTCCGTCAAATATTTCTTCTGAAATTTTATTACCTTTTTCATCATAGGAAAAATTTTGACTCATTTGTAATGCGTCATCTTCATGATAGAGGCCAATCCATGTGAGAAGATCCTTATCATTATATTTATAGGTATAATAACTTTTTACTTCACCGTCTTTATTACACCATTTTTTTTCCAGTAAATTACATCTTTCATCCCATTTATAATGGAAAACTCCGTCGAGTTCATCGGAGGAATTATATTTTTCCTCTGAAGAAGGGGTAAGTTCGGATATATCAGGACTATCGTAAATAAGTCTGTCCTTTTTATCAAGACTGTCATCAGGGTTATACCACGCTTCTTCAATTAATCGTTCCTGCTCATCATACTGGCTCAGTATATAATATTTTACATTATGCTGCCCGTCCAGTTCCTCTCTTTTTACCATCAAACCTTTTTCATCACAGTAATATCTGTGAACACCTTTCAGGTTACCAAACCTGTCAAACCATTCTGAGACATTTACACTATTAGAATCACCTTCATATTTATAAATCCTGTAAGAAGCACCGGGAAATTCTCTTTCATATTTTTCAAATCTTATAACCCTGTTTTTATCATCATAAAAATATTTTATATAATCGTGCGGTAATTTATCGGCACTTAATTCCCACATTCCTGCTACTGTAGCATTTTTATTAATTTTTCCTATTCTGAAATATTTCACCTGTTCATTACTCATGTTCTTTCTTCCTTTCTCCGAATGTTATAGAAAATAATTTCTATGTGCACAGATATTATCCTTCCCGGGTTTTCCTCCATGAGAGATGGTGTTATGAGATTGTTTTTTTCTTTTCGCCACTCTCCTGCCCCTTAAGTTAATTACATTGTGTGTAACACATAACACGTACAAGTTTTCCTCACTGTTCACTGGTCACTGCTCACTGGTCACTGATATTCCCTACCACACAACAAGATCCTGCATATACCACTTCTTTGTAGGATAATTCTTCACATAATCGGCACCGTATTTTGCTATATAAAGGTGTAAATTTTCCCTGTATTTAAGATACATCCACAGAGGCATTCCATAGGCATCTTTACATTTTTCTATACATAGATCTATCATGGCATCAACTTCTTTATCCGTCATACCTGATGTAGATTTATAATAGAGATTTGTAGAAAGCTCCTGATTATCTTCTATAATATCGACTATGCCGAATTTTTTTGCATCATCTCTCAATTTACTGTGTTTGCCCAGGGTAAAAACACTTCTTCCATAAGAATGTATTATATCTTTATGAGCACACATGGCATTTATCGTTTCAGTGGCCTCTTTCTCTGTCTCCGTAGGAAAACCGAAAAATATATAAGCAAAATTCCATATACCGCAATCACTTGAAGCTTTCAGTATATCATATCTTTTTTCCACATTAATGCCTTTATTGATTAAATCCATAATCCTTTCATTGCCTGATTCAAAACCCCATAACACCATGGTAAGTCCTGATCTCTGGAGTAAACACAGCAGTTCTGGAGTAAATTCTTCTTCAAGCCTTCCGTTGCTGAACCACTTTATATCAAGTTTTTCTTCAATAAACCTTTCTGCCATGGATTTCATATAAGCAGGATTTATAGACTCATCCATAAACTCATAATGTCTTATATTATATTTATCCCTCAGATATTTTATTTCCTGTACCAGCCTGTCAAGAGATTTTCCGTCATGTTCCACACCGAAATCGGAATCGCAGAAACTGCATTTACCCCAGTAACAGCCTTTGCTGCTCTGTATACACAGAACTATATGAGAGGTAAAATATTTATATAATTTCAGACCTGCCAGATCCTGGATGCCAAGATTATTCATCTTTTCAGGCTGACCTTTATAAGTATATATTACTCTGCCGTCCTTTAAATAAAGTGTGGAAGGTACTTTATGTAAATCTTCTTTTAATCTTACGGTATCACAGAGTTCTAACATAAATTTTTCCCCTTCACCCATTACCAGTGTATGACAGAAATGTTCAAAAAATCCGGGCAGCCCCAGGAGATTATCCTTAACGCGACCGAAGAAATTTCCTCCTATATTAATATGAAAATTACCATTTTTCTCTTTGACCATTTTTGCAAGAGTCAACCCCGGAAGAACCTGACTGAAGGAATTTATTGATATTGCAATCAAATCAGGTTTATTTTCAAGTATTGCCGGCATGACCTCTTCGTAAAAATCATAAAACATATTTCTTTTCTTATCTGTACAATATGATAAAATATCCTTCATATTAAAGGCTATTTTTGTATGGCGAAAATCGTTAAAACATAATCTCTCAGGATAATAAGGCAAAGATATAATCTTTAAAGCATCGTCAATGATAATAAGGGCATCGACAAGAACATTTGCCTCGTAAAATCTTTCACGATCTCTTGTAACAGATACAGCCTCATCTATCAATTTATGAGTGTTATTCCATGCCTCCTGCTCTTCCTTCAGATATTTTTCAATATGAAGTAACTTTGCCGATTCTATATCTAAATTCTCATCCTCTTCTTCAGTAAGACACTTCATTAAAACCTTTAACTTTAAATAATCATATTCCAGTAAGGTTTTCTCCCTGGAATATTGAATATACCTGGGAGTAAGGATTTTATCATAAAATTCCACATTGAGATCCATCAGTTTAACATTATAACCATGATGCCTTAGATGGCCTGCAATAGATGTCATGGCATAATGAGGATTCTGTGGAGTCCATTGAGGTGGGAAAATAAAGGTAACGTTAAAATCTTCCTTGTTCATTAATAGCCTCCTGTTTTCTATAATACCAGTGGTCTGATTAAAAATAACTCTATTAGAATGTAAGTAAAGTGAAATGTGAAATGTGAAATGTGAAAAGTAATTAATATATTAATCCTATTCACTAGTCACTATTCACTTTTTAATAAATCACGAAAAAAGGGCCTGATTAATCTATCTGACCAATCAAACCCCTTTCAATATCTATCATCGGCTTTATTACATAGCCGTTTTAAATTTTTCTAAGAAATCTTTAAGGGCTTTATCATTTTCCAGTTCTTTCCTGGCACTTTCCACCATAGAATCTAAATCTTTTGCCGTAATAGATTCATCCTCCATTATTTCTTTCTGCCTTTTACTGATAAACTGTGCTATCTCTTCAATGAGAGGCAACATTTTTTCTTTTCGAAGAGTCTCGATTTCTGCAAGAAGATTATCCTGTTCTGCTATTCTGTCCTTGAGAATCTTCATGTCACCTGCCACAAGCTTAAGCTTCAGAAGCTTTTCTTTAATTTCTTTCTCCTGAAGGATATAGCCTGTAAACTGCTTCATCTTCTCTTTGACTTCCTGTTTAGTCACAGATTATACCCTCTCTTAATAAGCAGACATAGCCATGGCAGTCATCATCATCTGCATAACTGACATGTACATACGCATCATGTTCATCATACCCATGCCGCCCATCATACCGGGACCGCCCATCATACCGGGACCTCCCATACCGCCCATCGGGTCAAAGCCTCCCATACCGCCCATCGGGTCAAATCCGCCCATGCCGCCGCCCATCGGATTATATCCACCCATGCCCATCGGGTTATAGCCGCCCATACCGCCCATCGGGTTATATCCTCCTCCAAATGCTCCGCCGCCCTGATAACCTTTCATAATATCCTCTATCTGTTCAGGCTTATATCCCTGTTCCTTCAACTGATTCTTGAAATCTGCTTCTTTTTCTTTCTGGACTGCTTCAATCTTCTTCTCTCTTTCTTCAGGAGTCAGTTTCTTGTTATACATAAGATCAAATTGATTTGCACTTATACCGTATTTCTCTTTTATCTGTTTTGTCGCTCCGTCCATATCGTAATCAGCCTTATCAAGGACATTATTTCCGTTACCGTCAGATATAACATCGCCGTTGGCAAGTTTTATAGATTTTTTACCGTCAACTGTATCAACTTTGGCTTCTATGCCATATTTTTCTTTAAGGTCTGATGCCACTTTATCAAAATCGCTCACACCTGAAGCCATTATATTATTGATGGCAAGGGTTGCTGCCGGTGAATTGGCAAGATTGGAATTTCTGTCTCCGCCCATACCGGTACCGCCGCTGCCAAAGGGATCTTTTTCAATTCTGTTCTGGAAACCGAAAGAACCGACTGCTCCTACTTCTGAAGTCTGCTGTGCCTGACCGTTTGCCGAGAAGGCGAAAGCAAAGGAACCTCCTCCCTGTAATGCACCTGCTCCGGCAAATGAAGCGGCTCCTGCTCCGGCTCCGGCGAAGGCTCCGCCTGTAAATGGATCTATACCGGCAAAGGCACCTGCTCCGGCTCCGGCGAAGGCACCTGAACCAGCCAGTGCACCTGCTCCGGCAAAACTTCCATCCATAATGCCACCCATAGATTGACCGAGCATAGAACCTCCTAATCCCATACCACCGAAGGGATCCATTCCACCAAATCCACCCATACCACCGAAGGGATCCATTCCACCCATCTGCCCGAGACCTGCCATCATACCCATTTCTCCCATAGCGTCCATTCCGCCCATTTCTCCCATCATGCCCGGCATCATACCCGGCATCATCATAGCACTCTGCATACCGATCATAGCACCCATCATCATTTGAAGCTGCATGAGACGCTGCATCATGACACTGGAAAATCCGCCGCCAATCATGCCCATACCCATACCGCCGCCTATCATTGAACTATAGGCCATTGATGCTGAAAATTGTGAACTTACTCCGTACATTTAATATCCACTCCTTTAAAAAATTTCAAAAAATTCCCTTTAAATTTATCACTGCTTTTTGTTAAAAGTAAATAGTTTCTAATGAAAATCAAAAAAAAATTATTTTTTCAATAATATAAATTATTTACTTTTTTTAAAATGTCGTGATATATTAGTATCAAAATTTTTAATTTAAGTAATCAGGAGGTTTTTTTTATGATAGGAATAGGTGCTTCATTTAATGTACAGGGTATGTTCGGTTCATTCGGAATGTCAGCGATGATGGGTATGGGAATGCCTTTTCAGGCAATGCAGATGATGATGATGATGGGAAATATGGCAAGAGGATGCTGCGGCGGTATGGCCGGTATGATGGCAGGTACGATGATGCCCGGTATGATGGGCATGGGACAAATGGGCATGGGAGGCGGAATGATAGGCAGTCCTATGAATATGGGCGGAATGTTACCGGGATATATGCAGGGGTTCAATCCTATGTTCGGAGGAGGAATGTTCCCCGGAGCAGACCAATTAATGCAGTGCATGGGTACCATGGGTAATTATGGTATGCTCGGTATGGGCATGATGGGTATGCCCGGTATGGCAGGCATGATGTTAGGCGGCATGATGGGAGGTCTCATAGGCGGAGCTATTTCAAGAGGTATGATGGGTTCAATGGGTCGCATGATGGGCATGGGCGGCATGATGGGTATGGGCCAGGCTCAGAGCCTTCATGGCGGAATGGGCGGACTCAGACGTCAGGGTAACGAAGTTACTACTCCCGGAGGATATAAAATAAGCTATAGCGGCACAACTGTTAATATCAGCGGTATGGGAAAGGTAGGAGGAGGTTCCTTTGCAATGGCAGCAGCAACTCCTTTCGGTTCCTTTGCAATGGCAGGACAGATGCCGGGATACCAGACAACAGGCAGCACCAAAGTATGGGGCGATCCTCACGTAGATCAGAGCAATGGCCAGAGATGGGACTGGAAAGCAAAAACAATGAGCTTTAACTTACCTGATGGAACAAAAATTACAATGAATGCAGAAAGTGCAAATGGTGTAGTTAAAAGTATTGACATATATAATGGCAATGATCATGTCCATGGTGAAGGAGGTCAATATACCGGTTCATCTTATGACGGATATATGGCAGATGCCATGCAGGGCGACGGAGATTCCGTATATGCAGCCAATAATGATGTAGGTACATGGTATAAGAATCCTTTCGGAATGGGCCAGACAGTGGCAAATATGTATAAATAGTTTTAAAAATGAAAAATATGACCTGTTCTGACAGGTCATATTTTTTTTCCTGTTAATTCGAGAGCTTTTTTATAATGCTGAACAGCAAGGTCCATTTTCCCATCTTTCTGATATGCAAGACTTAACATCTGATGGGTCCATGGTCTGTGAGGTTTTAATTCGAGAGATTTTTTATAGTGCTTTATAGCAAGTTCAAATTTTCCGTTTTTCAAATACGTATTTCCCAGAAATTCATGTAAAGCTACATTCTGTACGCCAAAAG
The DNA here is from genome assembly GCA_937888925.1 of uncultured Synergistia bacterium. Next base: position 7,204 of record CALARM010001044.1, read on the forward strand.
CTATTGATATTATGCCCCATAACACTACTACAGGAATAAGAATAGTAAATTCCAGTATGGTAACAATAAAACCTGTAATGATACGAAGATTCTTATTATCCGGTATTATAGTTCTTATAAATATATTAATAGAAAAAATCCCTTTGGAGAAACACAATATAAACATAATCACAATAAGGTTAAGTCCTGTAATTTCAAGTATTTTTATGTGAGTATAAAAACTCGCCAGAAGAAATACAAAACCGGAGAGCATAAATACAAGACTCCACGGAGGTATAATAAGAAATATTGGAATCTCACCGAGCAGGGCATTTGAAGGGAGAGGTATATTTAATTTTTTTATAATAAAAAGATTGAAAATCCATAGATACACAA
>CALARM010001045.1 GCA_937888925.1 uncultured Synergistia bacterium
AGAGCCTACTCATAAGAGATTAACACTGGTTCACGGCGATTTTTATATGAGACATTATATGGAAAAACTGCTATAGTCAAAATAATGTTCCTCTTGTTATATTATCTTCATTCTCCCATAAAAATAAAAAATGGAGGATATTTCTGAGATTTCCATCCTCCATCTGTGCCGGGAATACCGGCATAACCTGCCGGAAAAATTCTTTCTATTAATCTGTATTTTCCTTGTACCATGGACTTTCATCGGAAGACATAAGTTCAATAAGATTCTTTATTGTTGTATCAAAGGGGCATATGTCTGATAATTTCTGTTTTCTGAATTCCGCTATTCTCTCAAAATTTTTCACTGCCCAGTCCAGTTTCGGATTTCCTCCAGCCTTATAGGCACCGATGCTGATAAGATCTTCTGCATCTTCATATAGTAACCAGGCTTCGCAATAGGCATGTGCCGCTTTTTTATGATCCTCTGTCGTTACTTCGTTGAAAAGACGGTTTGCACTCAAATTTAAATCTATACAGGGAAATATCTGTCTTGCTGCAAGCTTTCTTTTTAATACAATATGACCGTCCGTGTTGGAACGAACACATTCTGCTACAGGATCATCCATATCACCGTCTACCAGGACTGTATAAAGAGATGTAATAGTGCCGGCAGAGGTAGATACCAGTCTTTCCATCAGTTTTTGAAGGACGGTAAAAACAGAAGGAGTATAACCCTTTATTACGGGCTGTTCTCCTGTTGCAAGACCCATTTCTCTCTGTGCTATGGCAAAACGTGTAACAGAGTCAACCATCATCATTACATCTTTACCGTGGTCTCTAAAGTATTCCGCTATTGCTGTACCTGTATAAAAACATTTGATTCTTTCTATAGCCGGTCTGTCTGAAGTGGCCACTACAATAACTGAGCGGGCCAGGCCATCTTCTTTCAATACATGTTCTACGAAATCTCTGAGTTCACGGCCCCTTTCTCCCGGGAAGATTAATACATTGATGTCAGCAGCAGTTTCTCTGGCTATAAGCCCGATGGTAGTACTTTTACCCACACCGCCGCCTGCAAACATACTCAGACTCTGACCTTTACCAAAGGTAAGGAAACTATCAAAAACTTTGCATCCTGTAGGGAGAGGTTTATTGATAGGTGGGCGTACAAAGGGAGTGGGAGGATCATTATAGACAGGATAAAAAACTCCGCTATTTATTGGCCCTTTACCGTCAATCGGCTCTCCGAGACCGTTTAAAACACGTCCGATTAACTGCTCTCCTGCTTCTACCTGTAATACATTACCTGTTGCTCTTACTTCACATCCCGGCCCTATACCTGTAAGTTCTCCAAAAGGCATAAGTAAAACTCTGTTTTCTCTGAAACCGGTAATCTCTGCTCTTACAGGCTCTTTGTTTCTGTCTTCAGATATAATATAACATAATTCCCCTATGTTTCCTGATAGATTTTCCGCTTCTATAATAATACCTGTAATCTCCCGGACTTTGCCGTTATTTTTTACCGTATTTTTTGTATTATCCATAGATACCTCCTTGTTTTGTTTTTCTGCCAATCAGTTGTTATAAGTCAGTGCCGGTCATAAGATGAAATTTATATGTTCATAAAAATCCCTCCTCAATATATCAGTCGCAGAACTGCTTCGTTTTATTCTCTTTAATAAATAAATTCGGTCTTTCGTTACGGATTTTTTCAGGTGACTCTTCTTTATGAATAAAAATGTTTTCTGATTGAAAATCGCTATAAATGTTGCGACTACTGGTAATTTCAGATTTACAAAAGGAGTTATAGAAGGATTTTTCAAATTATAGTTGAATATGTTTTTTTATGATAAGAGAGATATATATTATATTACTTTTAATTTCTGTCATGTTTAACGGATGTAATAAACCTGTAAAAACATCTGTTATAAATTCACCGACTGTAGTTTTAATTTCACCGACTCCTACTGTGGTAAAGCCAGTTTCACTTCCTACTGTGTCAGCAACTCATGCCTTTTCACTTGAACAATTGTTGAATGCAGGAGATAGCGTCCTTTCTAATTATTCAGATCTTGAAGGGGCCCTGAATTATTTTGACAGAGCCATAAAAACTGATAATAAATGTGCCAGAGCCTGGTATAGAAAAGGCGATGTTCTTTATGGTATGAAAAAATATGAAGAGGCCCTTAAATGTTATGACAGAGCTCTTGAAATTAATGATAAAGATGCATATGTATGGAAACTGAAAAGCCGTCTTTTAGTTGAAATGGGTAAATATGAAGAAGCTATCGAAGCCTGTAACAGGGCGATCAGTATTAACCCTCAGGACCCGGAAGGGTGGTATAATAAAGGAGAAGCTTTAGCTTTATATGGAGATTATCAGTATGCCATAACATGTTATGACAGAGTGCTGGAGATTAATCCTGACTATGTTAAAATCATAGATGCCTGGTGTGCCAAAGGTGATATTTTCTCCTCTCAGGGAATGTATGAAGAAGCTATCGAATGTTATAATAAATCTATAAGACCTGATAAAAGAAGTAACGCTTATGCATGTTATAGTAAAGCAAATGTTTTATATAAAACAGGTAAATATGAAGAATCTGTAAAAACTTATGATAAGGTACTGGAAATCTGTATCAACCTGGATTTTAAGGACACGAAAAGTAAAAAAGAAGCTATTTTAAAACTTCTGCCTGAAAAATTTAAATTAACAGATAAGGAATATACAGAGGGAATTTTTTTATACAGAATGGGTAAATATAAAGAAGCTGTTGAAGCTTTTGATAGAGCTATCAAGTTTAATTCTGAAGATAGTTATGCCTGGGAATGGAAAGGCAGAATTTTAGTTTTTAACCTTGAAAAATATGAAGAAGCGATTAAATGTTTTGATAAAGTTCTGAAAATTGTTCCTGAAAATGAAGATGCTTTAAAATATATGGGCTATTCTCTCTATAAAGCTGCTATGTATGAAAAAGCAATTATATATTTTGATAAAACGTTAGAGATCGACGATGATGATTTTTTTTCCCTCTATAACAAAGGAAATGCTCTCTATGAACTGAAGAAGTATAAAGAATCTATCAGGTGTTTTGATAGAGCTTTAGAAGAGAACCACTACTTCGTTATAGAAAATAGAGAAAAAGCCATGAAGGCTCTCTCTGAAAAGAAATAATCCGATCATTTATCATGCAGGTAATATTTACTATTAACATGGATTTTATAAAACCTACACTAAAATTTACTTATACCATGGACTTTCATCGGAAGACATAAGGTCAATAAGATTCTTTATCGTTTCATCAAAGGGGCATATATCGGAAAGTCTCTGTTTCCTGAATTCCGCAATTCTTTCAAAATTTTTCACCGCCCAGTCCAGTTTCGGATTTCCTCCTGCCTTATAGGCACCGATGTTGATAAGACCTTCTGCATCTTCATAGAGTGACCATGCTTCAAGATAGGCATGGGCCGCTTTTTTATGTTCTTCATACATACATCCTTTCAATCAAAACAATTTGGTATTATAGTGTAGTTCACAACAAATTAAAGATAATCCTCGCGTCACGCGTCACGCGTCACGCGTTACGAAGCACTTAATTTCTAATAAGTTATGAAATTAACTATAAAGATTTTTTCAAAAGTGCCAGACTATTTTTCATCCAGTACGTTACGGACTTTTTCTGTCAGAGTCTTTACGGAAAAAGGTTTTTGTATGAAGTTTACCCCCTCTTTCAACAGACCATAATTAGCTATTACATTGGCAGTATAGCCTGACATATAAATACACTTGATATTGCTTTTTATATTACGTAATTTTTTAAAAAGTTCCAGTCCGTTCATTTCCGGCATTACTATATCTGTAATGAGAAGATCTATATTTCCTGCGTAATTCTCTGCCATAGATATAGCCTGTCCCGGTCTTGTTGCTGTAATTACTTTATAACCGTTCTTTTCAAGTACAGTCTTGCAGAGGTTCAGGTAAAACTCTTCATCTTCAGAGATTAAGACTGTCTCTATTCCTGCATAAGATTTTGTTTCTACCCTTTCCGGTAAAACTTGAATAGTTTTTCCTTCACACCGTGGTATGTATATTTTGAAAATACTCCCTTCTCCTGGCTCACTGTATACATTGATAAACCCATTGTTCTGGCGGACTATGCCGTAGATTGTTGCCAGACCAAGCCCTGTCCCTTTTCCCGGTTCTTTTGTTGTGAAAAAAGGCTCAAATATATGCTGGATTATTTCTTTTGTCATTCCTGTCCCTGTGTCACTTACTGTCAGCATTACATATTCACCGGGTATAAAGTCAGCATGAACTGCGCAATATGAACTGTCTATTACTGTATTGTCTGTTTCCAGTGTAATAGTACCTGTGCCGTCTATTGCATCACGGCTGTTAACTACGAGATTTGCCAGAATCTGGTTGAATTGAGTAGAATCTATTTTGACTTTCCAGAGAGCATGTCCCGGTTTCCATACAAGGTCAATATTTTCTCCTATGAGACGATGTAACATTTTAAGCATACCTGCAATTATTTCATTTATGTCCGTTATTACAGGCATGGCAGTTTGCTGTCTTGCAAAGGCCAGCAATTGACGTGTAAGCTCTGCAGACCTCTGGGCAGCCTGCAGTATTTCCTTGAGCTGGCCGTATGTCGATGAATATGGTAAAACATCCATCATGGCAAGTTCTGTATAGCCGATAATTACGCCGAGCATGTTGTTAAAGTCATGAGCAACACCTCCTGCCAGCCTTCCCACAGATTCAATTTTTTGAGCCTGAAGTAACTGATTATAAAGTTTTTCCTTTTGCTGTTCCGCTTCTTTTCTCTTTGTAATGTCAGTTGCAATACCGAGGAAGCCTGTAATGTTGTTATGGTGATCACGTATTGCTGTGACGGACAATATGACAGGTATATGAGATCCATCTTTATGAACATAAGTCCATTCTCGTGTTTCTGTTTTTCCTTCTTTCGCCGTTATAACCAGAACTTCAAAACCCGGTTTGATGCCGAGTTCTGATGCTCTTAGTGAAATTTCTTCCGGCAAATGAATTGAATCGGGACTTATTCTATTTATGACTTCATCTGCCTGATAGCCCAGTAATAATTCAGCTCCCTCGTTAAATACATTAATTATGCCCTTCTGATCCGTCCCTATAATGGAATATACCGTGGCAGCACGGAGAACCGAACTGTAACGTTCATTTGCTTCCCTTGTTTTTTCTTCTGCCTCTTTAAGTTCTTCAATAGTTTTTTCGAGATTTGCATAAAGGCCGGCATTCTCCATTGAAATGGCAGCCTGAGAAGATAAGGCTTTTAATAACTCCAGCCTTGCAGGGGTAAAGACATCTGATACGAGATTGTTTTCCAGGTATAAAATCCCGGAAAGTCTTGCGTGATGCATAATTGGAAGACATAACAGAGATTTTGTCTGATGTTCAATAATATATTTATCATTACCGTAAGTACTGTCATGAACAGCATTATGTAATAAAACATGTGTCATAGTTCTTGCAACATAATTTATTACCGAAACAGGTAATTCGCCACTTTTTTCCATTGAAATTCCCTGCATGGTTTCTACAAGCTTTTCTTCCACAGTACCTCTTGCCTGTATTATCATATGATTATTTTTATTTTCAATTAATATACCTTTTTCAGCACCGGCATTTTCGATTACAATATGCATCATTTTCTCGAGCAGTTGTTCCAGACGGAGTTCCTGTGAAAGCATGTGAGATGCATTTATTATGGCCGTTATATCCATTGAAGCCCCTTTTTTCTTTATAAAAAGGTATTTGTAACGATACTCCAGTTCCTGGACCTTTCTTGTGGCTCCCCAGTAATTATATCTGTCTCTGGCTTTTTTCATACAGACTTCGGCGAATTCTTCTCGCCCTGACAGCAGATAAAATCTGCCTTCACATTCATAGGCAATAGCTTCTTCATGAATATATCCATGTTCTCTGGCTCCTTTTATAGCTATTCCGTAATGCTCGATTGCTTTCTGAATATTACCTGAAATAGCTGCTCTCTCTGCTTCAATCAAATCATGTTTATGTTTGTAATTTGCAGGACTGCAGTAAGCCCATTGTTTCATTTTCTTCTGAATTAATGCAACCTTTTTTAATATATCTTTTTGTTTTTTCCCGTCTTCTTCATAGTAATTTGCTAACAGTGCCAGTGCATAATAAAAATTCAGTTCTACTGTATAAACATATCCTTCCATTCCTTTTTCATATTTTTCTCCCATAGCAGCAGATGTAATGGCATCCGTATATTTACCGAAAACATATTGTACTATTGTCCTGCAGCAGTAGGTACAGAAAATCAATATGAGATTATTCTGTTCAATCCATAACGGCAATCTCTGTGTTTCGTCAAGTATGTCTCCTGTCAGTTTACAGGGGTCTTCCGACAGGCCGAGGAAATTAGATACTGTCTGTGCCCATATTTCTATGAAATATCTGTGGAATTCCATACGATATTGTTTTATTGTCTGAAGATGTTCCATCTGTTTTTGACGAATTTTATTCAGATTTTCACCTGTACAGAACAGGTAGCTGCAATGATGGATGGCACTGTAATAGATATATTCTATGTCCCATTTTTTTGTATCAGATTTATAGAGAGTCTCCAGAGTCCTTGATGTTTCTCTCATATGGTACTTCCAGTGCCTTACTAAAACATTGAACAGGAATCTTGTTCTGACTTCAAGTTCTGAAAGGTTCAATAAATCCAGGAGTTTTATAGATAGTTCCCCGAACCTGTATCCCTGTTCTTTGTCACCGTATTTACAGCATAGAAATGCTCCGTACCATCCGTAAGCAAAAGCTGACTCAGGGGAGTTGCCATGATTGATAGACAGAATGATCATCCTGGAAATAATCAATTGCAGCAGTAAGGGATTAACCCTGCAGGCAGGCGATGTAAGCTTCATTAAAATTCTCATGACTGTCAGTTTATCTTTATCATACATAACAGGTAAATAAAATATATCTTCAATTTTATCTATTTTATCCGATATATCTTTCATGGATTTTTCCGTTTCTCTTTTTATTTTTTTATCTTCTGACGGAAGAGGAAGAGACAGAAGTTCCAGGGCTTCCATTCCTGCTTCTATAGCCATAAAGTTCTGATTTTGTATGGTATAAAAGAGAACTATGAATTCATAAATTTTGATTCTTGTTTGTAAATCTATTACATGACGTAAGACCTCTGTTGAGAGAAGTTCTGCTCTTTCAAAATTACTGCTTAAATATTCTGCCTCCACTGCTTCTACATAGAGACTTACTGTCAATTCATAGTATTCGCTCCATTTGTTTGAAGGCAGAATACCTGTCCCCATGCTCAGATACCATATGGCAGACTGGTAGGCTGAAGCTCTTTTAGCTTTACGTGCGGCAATGAGGTTTAATTCTACCAGTCTTATTTTTTCCTCTTCATCATTAATATACTGGAAGCCTTCATTGAAATGATCTGTTATATGAAATATTTTTTCTTCCAGTTCTGTTTTCTGTGTATTTTGGAGTTGTAATCGTCCGAGTTTCAGATGGATCGTCTTCATGTTTTTTCTTGAAATAATGGAATAAGAGACCTTTTTTATTCTTTCATGAAGAAATTCAAAATGGTGCTTCTCTCCCGTTCCATGATTTATATCGGGAACCATGATAGATTGATGTATCTTTTCTGACGGTAATATAAGTCTCTTTTTTATTGCCGGACTGATACCATCTATTGTTTTCTGATAAGAAAGTCCTGCAATATTTGCCAGGTCTTCAATGGTAAATCTATTACCAATACAGGCCGCCATTGATAATAATTCACTGGTATTGGCCGGTAATTTTCTTATTTCCTGCTTCATAAGGGTAAGTACATTATCTGTCATATCCATAGTGCGGATTTTCTCTGTATCCCATTTCCATTTCCTCATAACGGGATCAAATAACAGAATTTTTTCCTTATAGAGTGATTGTAAAAATTGAATGACAAAGAGGGCATTACCACCTGTTTTTTCATTTACCAGAATTGCCAGAGCTTCACTGTAAGACTTTTCACATTTCAATATGTCGGAAACCAGATTGTTTATTACTTCAACAGAAATATTCCCTACATAAATTGTACTTATATCAGTTAAATCTCCGATGATTTTTATTAAAGGATGAGAAATGCCTGTGTCGCTGCTCCTATATGAACCTATTAATAATAAATATTGATTTTTTATACCTTTCATGAGTAATCTAAGCAGATTTAATGACGCCATATCTGCCCATTGCAGATTATCTATAAATAAAACGAGAGGATGTTCCCTGGTGGCTATTACTTTTACAAAATTTATAAATATATGATGAAATATGTCTCTTACCTCTCCATTATCTCCCGAACTGACAGGAGGCTCTTTGCCGACAATCAGTTCCAGTTTCGGTATTATTTCTGTCAGCAATGCAATATTACTGCCAATAGCTTCTAAAATATCCCTTTTCCATCTGTCAAGCTGTAACGTACTTTCTGTCAGGAGCAGCTCAATGAATTCTGAAAATGCCTGAGTTAAAGCATGATACGGTATATTCTTCTGATATTCATCATATTTGCCTTTGATAAAATATCCCTTTTTCTTTATTACATACTGATGTAATTCTCTTATTAATGATGATTTCCCGGTACCGCTGTCTCCACATACCATGATTACTGCACCCTGGCCATTACTTACCTGCTCAAATGCTGTTGCAAGAGTTTTTAATTCTATGTCTCTCCCGTATAGTTTATCCGGTATGTGAAATATTCCGGAAATGTCATGTCTGCCCGGCTCAAACGAATCAATATGGCCTCTATGAAGCACTTGTTTTAAACAGTTTTCCAGATCTATCTTTAATCCGCAGGCAGATTGATATCTATCCTGTGGCGCTTTTGCCATTAATTTTGCTACAATATCAGACAATATTGCCGGGACTTCCGCATTTATTTCCAGAACTGTTACAGGATTTCTGGCAATATGGCAGTGGATAAGTTCCGATACGGAAGTTGTATTAAAGGGCAGTTCCCCTGTAAGCATTTCATAAAAAACAATACCGAGTGAATACAGGTCTGTGCGTTGATCTACTGTTCTGTTTATTCGCCCTGTTTGTTCCGGAGATATATATTGAAGCAGTTCAGTAAATACTTCTGAAATCTCGAAATAATCTCCATAACTGTCGGACTCTGCGATGCCGAAATCTATAATGGTACCTGTCAATCTATGACATATTATGTTTGTACTGCTTATATTCCTGTGAATTATATGTTTGCTGTGAATATTGTTCAATGCTTCTGTAATTGATATGAATACAGACAGTATTTCAGAAAGAGAAGGACGATATTTTAAAAAGAATTTTCTGAGAGTTTCTCCTTCAATATATTCAAGTATTAATGCCGGCCGTTCATCAATAGTAGTATATTTATATGATTTTCTGATGCCTGGAACGTTAAGATTCCTGGTAATATTATATTCATTGGTCATGCTTTTTAACTTATGAGGTGCAGTGTAATCAGGTCTTAAAATTTTAATGGCCATCGGCTTTGCATGAGCATGTTTATCCATCAGATAAATTAAATGATTCTGCCCTTTATAGACACATGGTAAAGAGTTTAAGTCTCTTATCGTAATTTCCATATTGCCTCCTTAATATTACTGACAATCATCACGACAATCATAGTTTTCTGTATTTAGAATTGAGAAATTCTATGGCAGACTGCCAGGCCTGATTTAATAGATTTATCGTGCCTTCACATGTATCACTGTATAAACCGAGCAATTTATTCAAATCTTCTACATTTTTCCTCATGTACGTTTCTTCCATAACAGGAGTTACTATCAACAGAGAACGTTTGTAATTTGAAAACATTTTTTTTATTATTTTCGGAGATTTTCCATGGCTAACTTCGTGAAAAATCCTTTTCCAGTGATGACTCCATCCCGGTGTTATGAAAAATGTTCCCGGAACTGCAAATTGTTCTCTCTGATAACAATGACGTCCGCCGATAAATAAGCCTATACAGTCATCAACAGGATGAGCCATGTCCATTGGAATAAAAACCGGTATATCACTTTGAAGCAGTTCGTCTGTATTAATCAGTGAATTACCGCATAATCCATACCCCAGAAGGAATGCATCTACATAATGACTTAATTCTCTTAACTCAGACTCTAAAGCTTTCCGGAGAATTTTCCCGCTTCTATGAAGTGCCAGATCCATAACGCGAACTATTACTTCACAATCGTGCGAGTCTTCGCAGCGAAAACTTTTTATATGGGGAATTCTCTCCACATATTTTTCGCTCTGTGTTTCAAGCATCTCTATCAGACGTTTTGATTTTATATTCTCCAGAACGGAAATCCTTTTCACGTAAGGGTCTGATGTAAGGAGATAAGCAAACTCCATTTCCATAATTTCACAGGTGATAATACCTATTATACCCATATGATTGTCAGCCGGCAGCCATCAGCTGTCTGCAGTTTAAACTCCTGTTATTAATTTTCGGATATATATTAAAATTTTTTATAGTCATCAAAAAAATTATTCCATTTAAATATTTTTTCGGGACATACATACTCGCAGATTTTACAGTTTATTCCTGCACATAATGCTTCTTCCAGCGTAAATATTCCATTATCTATGTATTTCAGAGCTTTCGTTTTGCAATTTTTTATACATTTCATGCAGTATTTACAATCTTTTATAGATTTTTTTATTCCTCCTGAAATTCCTGTAATAGTTTTTAATCCCATTTCACCCGGCTCATCAATATCACGTTTCATTGTACGGATAATCTTTTCTGCTCTATTTACTTCAGGCAGGTCAGGGAAACGATATTTCTGCAGAAATTTCCTGTATTGATTTAAAGGCATGCCTTCAGTCCAGTATGAAAGTTCAAGTATATATAGTTTTTTAAAGTTATTTGAAGAGGCGAACATAGAGTAAGTTTTTCTGAGTTTATCTGCAATAGAGATCATATAATCAAGTTTTCCCGGGTCTGTCGCAAGTTCTCTTGCCATGGCAAGAGATGTGTTTCCTATTTGATATATGTGTTTTCCCTCAGGAGGGATGATACCGATTTTTTGTGCTTTTACTGCATCTATATAAGTGCCTGAAGCGCCTGCCATATATACTGTATGGAGCTCTTCCGGTTTTATGCCTCCTTCCATACAGAGGGTCATATATCCGGCTCTTATTGCGCCAATAGCTCTGCCTGTTTCCATCAGATCTTCTTCAGATAAGAATATCTTTTCATTGAATCGGAGTTTTCCGTTCTTAATATGTGGTAGAGTTATAAGGCCTGTTTCCATTGCGAGAGCGATGGTTCCTATTGTTCCTGTTCCTGTAATTCCGGCCGGTTCCGGTGTATTATCTTTTTCAATAACTGTACCGGCTAAATCTACGAGTGGGCCATGGACAGGATTGAGGCTTGAATCCAGCAAAATGGTCCTGTAATAAGGATATTCTCTTCCTATATCGGCAATAGCTCCCGGTGCGGCTACCATACCGCATGTAATATGCTGTCCTTCTATGGCAGAGCCTGCGGCAGCAGAACCTGTTATTATATGGCCCTTATGAGAAATAGCCATTTCGGCATTTGTACCAAAATCTATTGCAATGGACGTATCAGGTGTTTCCATCATACCTGATTTTATAATCATTGCCAGTGCGTCTGCTCCGACTTCCTGGCATACGGAAGGAGGTATAATTACTTCACATGTTCCGGGCAATTCAAGCATTTGAATATCGGAAGCTGCAATTACTGCTCCCTTTCTTTCCTGGACGTTAACACCAAGGGTGCGGAGTTTTTTCTTTCCTCCATAGGCAAGGTCCCTTATTTCTTTTCCCTGAAAGAGTGATAACTGGGCCGGATTGCCGCAGACCGCAAGCCTGACTGTTTTTTTTCTTTCTACAGGCAGTTCTTTTATTATTTTATTTATTGCTTTAATTATGATAGAACATGCTGTCTCGACACCCAATTCCAGTGCAAAGTGGATGTGGTCCATAACATTTATGCCTGGCAGAGGATGGTTCTGTGTAATTACAGTAGAAATAATTTTTCCTGATGAAAGGTCTATAGCCTGGGCGCGAAACCCGCTTGTTCCTAAATCTATGGCAATTGCCAGTCCTCCCATGGAACATTCTCCCTTTCATTTGGCAGTGAGTAATGGAACGTTTATATGAAAATCGTAACTCGTAACGAGTAATGGGCGATGAGAGGAACGGATTCTCATACTTTATTCTGACTGAAACACTCATGGCCGTTAGATGAATATTATAATCCGTAAGATTCCGGTCTGAACCCTTTGATTTTACTGTACTTCTGCAGGCACATATCAATGAAATTTTCTTCTTTATCAGGTAATGATTCAATTTCTTTCATATAGCCGAGTAATGATTCCATTTCGTAGGAAGTAAATTTCAGTTGACTGTCTCCCATCATAAGTTCTCCGCACTTAATAGCTGCCGCCCTTGCCCGGGAATAAAAGCTTTCGTTATTTTCTACTATAGTTTTGCCTATAGCCCAGGCATTATCCGGACAGAGCATGAAACCATGGGGGCTGCGATATCTGTCAGAATTGATAAGACAGGACTGATATTGTTTTTCATATCCAAGTTGAATGGCCGAGTTCATTGCTGCCACATCATAACCCAGAATTTCAGTAAATACTGCAGGCGTTGTACCTCCGAACATTTCATGATATTGAACTGCCTCGTTTGCCCACAGGTCACATACGGAAGCCATAACATTTCCGCATAGATCCATATGAGCACATGCACCGGTTTTACCTTCAGTAGATATAGGAATACCTGTAATAGCTTTAATTATCGGATTTTCATAGCCGCAGTCTTTACCGGGACCTGTTGCGCCGCATTCGTAAGCTACGAGACTTCTTCCTGCACTTATGGCCCTGCACAGTGCAGCAAGTGTATGGGGGACATCTCTGGAAATAAGACCTCCTGCCATAAACATGGCAGTGTTTGCCTGAGCGCAGTCTGTGTCTCCACCTGCTATGCAGTTATTTTTCTTCCCTATGTCCACTATTTGAGTCCAGAGCCATTCCATATCTCTTCCTCCCAGAACTGCCTGTGCAAAAAGCAATCCCGTTATATCATTTCTGATAATTGAATAATCCGATATTTCTTTTCCTCCCATTGATTCAATAGATATAATATCAGCATGTTTTGCACATGCTTTGAATGCTTCGAGCATCCTTTCCAGCCGTTCGCAATTTCTCATGTTTACCATGTCAGGCTTGCGAATATCGGCAATTGTTGAACGATAAGCACCCTGGAGACCATATTTTTCCATGTATTCATCTATCTGCCTTGTTGTTTGTTCAGCAATTTCCATACCCCATTCAGCATTATATGTCATCTGGAAAACATGTTCATTTTCGATTACAATATGGGGATGCCCTGTAAGGACACATCTTTCCAGTGCATCGTTGTTTGCACGTTCAAATTCCCTGAGCAGTGTTTTTATAGTTTTTTCGCTTCCAGGTCTTGGGTGTGGAACAATCTCCGGAATTACATACCCTCGACCGATTATAAGTCCTTTTTGCGTTTTGA